>DSBL01000040.1 GCA_011049455.1 Desulfonatronum sp.
CCTGCGCCTGCGCCATGCCGGGACAACAACGTTGACGCTCAAAAAACCGGTTACGGGTTCGGCCGATGGACGCAACGTCAAAACCATGGAAGAGCTGGAAACCATGGTCGCGGACAAGACCGCCATGTTGGCCATTTTCAAGCATTTGGGATTCATGATCGCCTTCAAGTATGAAAAATTCCGGGAGACATGGCAATGGAAAAACTGCACGATTTGCCTGGATATTCTGCCCTTCATGGAAGCGGTTGAATTGGAAGGCGACCTTGGGTGCATCGACGAAGCCGAACAATATTTCGGATTGAACAGCCTGGAAGCGTCAACCCTAACCTACCACCAGCTTCACCAATTGCATTGCCAAAACCTCGGTTTGCCCCCCACGGATGACTTTGTTTTTTCCCCGGAGCAAAAAGCCCTGATTGCAACATCCATTTCCTCGGCAGAGGAAAAAACCAGCCCCTCGTCCCAACAATACCGCGAGAAGCCGACAACTGATAAAAAAATATACTAGCCAACTTGCCGCGGGTCATCAACTTGCAAAATGAACAGACGGACAGAAGCCAAGGAGTTTTGTCAGGTGTGATCGCATTAAACAATGAACACCCCGGAGGCATATGCGCATTGTGATTATCGGAGCCGGAGAGATCGGATTCCGCGTGGCCCAACGGCTTTCCATGGAAAACAAAGACGTGGTGATCATAGACAGAAATCCGGACGCTATCAAACGGATCAACGATCACCTTGACGTGCAGACCATCCTCGGTTCAGGCAGCAGCCCGGTGCTTCTGGAAAAAGCCGGCATTCAGCAAGCTGAACTGTTCCTGGCGGTCACGGACAGCGACGAGATCAATCTCACCGCCTGTCTGTTCGCCCGGACCCTGGCACCGGAGATCACCAAACTGGCCCGCGTGCGCAACCAGGAATACATGCACTTCAAATCCGCTCTGACCCGGGAGATCCTGAACATCGCCCATGTGATCAATCCGGACCAGGAAGTGGTCCGCTCCCTGGAGCGAATGATTGATATCCCCGGCGCTCTGGAGGTCAATCATTTCGCCGCCGGACGGATAACGCTGACCGGTGTCCGAGTCTGTTCGCAAAGCCCGCTGATCGGTCTGCGTCTGATGGACATTCCCGAGCGGTACAGGGATACCCGTTTCATCGTGGCCGCCATCGTACGCGGCGAGGAACTGCGCATTCCCGCCGGGAAGGACGCCATCCACGACGAAGACATTGTCTACTTCATCTGTGAAAGCCCCCAACTGGAAAACGTCCTGTCCCTGTTCACGCCCTGCTCCACGAAAATCCGCAGCGCATTCATCCTCGGCGGCGGCAGCGTGGGCCTGCTGGCCGCTCAGAGACTGGAAAACAAAGGGTTTTCCATCAAGCTGGTGGAGCAGGATGCACAGCGCTGCCGCCATTTGGCAGGGGAACTGGACCATGCCGTGGTCCTTCAGGGGGACGGTTCTGACGGCGACCTGCTCCGCGAGGAGAACATCCGGGACATGGACGTGTGCATCGCCCTGACCGGCAGCGAGGAAACGAACATCCTCATCTCCCTGCTGGCCAAAAGCCTCGGCGTGGGCAAAACCATCACCAGGATCAACAAGTTCGCCTATGTGCCCTTGGCCAGGACCATTGGCCTGGAAAACGTGATCAGCCCGCGTATTTCCGCGGTGAACACCATCCTGCGCCATGTCCGCCGAGGCAAAGTCATCTCCTCGGTCTCCATCAAAGGCGAGGAGGCCGAGGCCCTGGAAGCAGTGGCCCTGGAAAATTCGAGCATTGTGCACAAGCCCATCAAGGACCTGCGTTTTCCCAAGGGAGCTTTGATTCTCTGCATCATCCGAGGGGACGAAGTGCACATTCCGGACGGTGAAAGCGTGATTCTGCCCAGGGACCGGATCATCATTTTATGCACCCGACCGAACATCGAGCGGGTGGAAAAAGCATTGGCCGTCAAACTGGAGTATCTCTAGATGCATTGGCGAGCCATGCTGTCTTTTACCGGCGCGATCATCGCGGCGGTGGGCCTGTTCATGTTTCCGGCCCTGCTCTGCTCCCTGTATTACAAAGACACGGGGAGCATGCCATTGCTGATTTCCATGGTCTGCTCGACCTTTCTTGGATCGTTCCTCTACCTGGGCTGGCGCAAACATGCTCCGGAAACCGTGACCAGCAGGGAAGCCATGGCCATTGTCGCCCTGTGCTGGATAAGCGCTGGTCTGTTCGGGGCCATGCCTTTTTATCTGAACGAAGCCTTCGACAGTTTTACGGATGCCTTATTCGAATCCATCTCCGGCTTTACCACCACTGGCTCGTCCGTGCTCGTGGACATTGAAGCCGTTGCTCCGGGGCTGCTTTTTTGGCGCAGCATGACCCAGTGGCTCGGGGGAATGGGCATCATCGTACTTTCCGTGGCCGTGCTGCCCATTCTCGGGGTAGGCGGAATGCACCTGTACCGGGCGGAATTTTCCGGCGGCAGGCAGGATCGGATCAAGCCCCGGGTACGCGCCGCGGCCCTGTCCTTGTGGAAGGTTTATATTCTTTTCACCGTGCTCTTGGCGATCCTGCTGCTGCTCGGCGGGATGAACCTTTTCGACGCCCTGTGTCATACGTTGAGCACCGTCGCCACGGGCGGCTATTCCACCAAGAACCTGTCCATGGGCCATTTTCAGAGCGCCTACCTGTCCATTGTGGTCACGGTGTTCATGTTCCTGGGCGCCGTGAACTTCGCCCTGCACTACCAAGCCCTGCGCGGTGACCCCCTGGCCCTGTGGCGCAACTCCGAGGCCCGCTTTTTTCTGATTCTGGTCCTGGCGGCGATCCTGATCATCGCCCTGACTCTTTGGGCCACGCAAACCTATGTCTCATTCCTGGATGCCTTGCTTGCCGGCGCCTTCAATCTGGTGTCGATCATCACCACCACGGGTTTTGCCACGACGGACTTTGAAACCTGGCCTTCCCTGACCAAGGGCGTCCTGTTGCTGGCCATGTTTGTCGGAGGGTGTGCCGGGTCCACCGCGGGCGGGGTGAAGTGCATGCGCATCCAGTTGATGTGCAAACATATTTTCAGCGAGTGCTTTCGGGTCATTCATCCACACGCCGTGGTCCAGGTCAAAATGAGCGGCAAGGTCGTGGAGGAAAACGTCCTGGCCGAGGTCTGCGGATTTTTGGGCCTGTTCGCCGTGCTCTATGTGGCTGCGTCTCTGCTGCTTGCAGCCATGGGACTGGACATGGTCACGGCATTCAGCGCATCCATCGCGGCCATGGGCAATATCGGGCCCGGTTTCGGCAGTGTCGGGCCGGCGGAAAATTTCGCGCACCTGCCTGCCGCAGCCAAATGGCTGCTTTCGTGGTGCATGCTCCTAGGCCGTCTGGAACTGTACGCCTTGATCATTTTTTTGATTCCGGAATTCTGGAAAAAATGAACTCTCCTTCCTCCTGAACGCAGATATCTTGCAGATTCAATCTCCCCTGGGTCTGCAGGGTCCGAAGAAGTGCCCCGATCTGAGGAGCTTGTGCGAAATTTCTGAACGGCTCTTACTGTTCCTGGGTGTAAAAGGCATTATAGGTCCAGGCCAGGGCCAAAGCGAACAGCGCGGCGGCCGTGCCTATGGCCGCGTCAAAGTATGGCGGCGCGGTCAGGGAAAGACGCAACAGCAATGTGGCGATGGCATAGCCGGAATTGCGGAGTACGATCTGAAAGGTTGGCAGAAATTGGTGGGCGATGAGCACCAGCAAAATGTCGCTGAATATAAGCACGGTATAAACCGTGGCGAAAAAGGCAAAATCGCCGGAGCCCACGATGAGATCCCAACATCCGTAAACACTCAGTCCGCCGATAACAGCGAGCAAAGCCAAGGCCACCAGTTTTTTGGCAGCCACGAACCGATACCTGGATTCTCCGGTGATGCGTTCGGCCTGCTGCCGCTGCTGCCGGTAATACAGGCCAAGGATAAAGAAGATGGCCAGCGCACCCAGCCCGTCGGAAAAAATGCGCGCCACCGGCATCAAATTTGTTCCCAGCTGGATCGGTTCCGGGAGGTGCACCAGTTCTTTGAAGGAATTGCGCAGTAAGATCAGGGCCAGGATCTCGAACTGCTTGCCCACGGACTTGGACACCGAACAGGGCAGGACAAAGATCAGGCCCACCACCTCCAGAACCAAAAGTAGGGTAAAGGCCGCGTTGATGGCATGAAAATGGCTCAGCGGCAGTGTCGCGGAAAGGGGAGCGGGCAGCAGGCCCTGGCGGTTGGTCTCTATTACGATCAGGGATAATAAAAATACCGAAACCAGCAGGACCGCGACCATCTTGCGATTGGCTTCGGATTCCCACCAGGCGTGAAGCGGATCAAAAACATGGGTGGCCGTGTCATGAATCCACAAATACATGCCTTAGAATTCACCACCTCTTTGAATCGACTCACATGCAAAGCCCTGCAGGGCACGGCGCAGTTCCGTCTCCAAATCGATTAAAATAAGCCGCAGGGCCTCATTCCAGCCACGGACCAATTCGCGGGCCGAGGCGTTGTGCAAAGCGACTTCCTGAAAGAAGTCCTTGTGCAGTACAATTGCAGACGTACCGTCCCGCACGGGTCGCAGCACCAGAAACTGAACGGCCAACACAGCCTTGGCCGATTCTCCGGATAAATCCCGGTAAAAAACCGGCACAAAACCCTCTAAGATCAAGTCCGGCCCCTTGAAGCTGGCCAAGTCCGTGACGTGCGCGAATAAAGCCGCATCCGTCAGCCACTGACGAACTTGATTGGTAAGCATTTCCCCCGGCGGCAAAAAGAAGTGTTCATGGAAATTCGCCTCCACACGCCCTTTGTCCCTGAGGGTGATAAACGGCTTTGAATCATAACCCGGGGCGATACGCAGGGTGCGCACCGCCAGCACGAAATCCAAGGACGGGGGGTCGTTGATGGTTTTTGGACGCTGAACCTGCAACAAATAATGATTCCGCTCCAGACCCGGGCGACTGATCGAGGCGCATGCCGTGAGCAACAATATGACCAAGAAGAAAAAGGGCATGAAAAGGCGTACTGGATGCATGTCACTTACTCCGAATGTTGGGGAGGTTCGCCGAAAAAAAGCCGAGAGGGGTATTCCTTGGCGTCTTCGGTGATCTCACGCAGGTTTTCGGCAGTCCGTTCCAGGTTGCGCAGCAAGGCTTCCAGCTGTTCCTGTTGCACCGCCAGTCGCACACGCAGTTGGCGGGTCAGTTCGCTGATCTGCTCGAAGCTCGCTTGACCGGATCTGGCCGTATCTGAAAAATCCCGCAATACCTCCGGAGCCATATCCAGACTTTGGCGCAGGAAAGACACGCTGATGCGCAGATCTTCCAGGCCGCCCTCTTCGCTTCCGGTCCATGCGCTGACTTGCTCGGCCAGCATGCGCACTTGGTGCATGGTCTTGGAGATGTCCGCGAGGATGCCGTAGATGTCGCCCTCATGTTCCAAGTCGCCGCCCTTCTCTCCCAGCAGTCGGATTACGCGTTGATTGGTCTCGCGCAATTCGCTCAATAAAGCCGTTGCTTCCTCACTGATCAGATCCGTTCGCACGGCTTCAACCTTTTCCAGAAGCGAGTTCAGCAAAGCTTCCAGCCGTTCCACAGGCTGTCCCAGGTTGATGGCCTCGATATTGGCCAGGGTCTTGCTCACGGATTCAAAAGTCTCTTCAAAACGGGCAATGGCGCCGGGCGCAGAGGGAATGTACGGCAGGGATGGTTCCCAGTTGAAAGGCAGGACGGAGCCGCGCTTCGGATCGATGTAGTCCAGATCCAGGTAGGCCGCGCCGGTAAGCCCCTGGGGAGCGATGCGAATGCGCAGGCCACTTTCAATTTCCCTGTGCAGCAACTCCGCGAATTGCTCCTGGGGAAAGTCGCCGAAATTGACCGGAATCAGTCCGATTTCCACCAGCACATAACGAAAACCGCCTTGGTAGGCCTCGGGGTATTTGGCATAGACAAAACTGATCGTCTCGATATGACCCACCTGGACCCCGCGCATTTTGACCATGGACCCGACTTCCAGCCCTTGGGCGGATTCGTTGAGATAGGTTTCCACCAAAACCCGTTCGCGCCACAAGGAGCCCCCCCCGAGAATGAGCAGCCCCGTCATCAGCAGACCCAGGGTGATCAGTACAAAGAGCCCCAGTTTAACGGAATTGACTTGCGCGCTCATAAACGGGAGACCTCGCTTTGGTGGTGATGATGCCGGCTTTTGCGATGAAAGAAGTCGGCCACAATCGGATTTGTGTTCGTATCCCTGAGGTGGCGTGGACTTCCCTGGGCCACGATGCCCTTGACTGCTTTGTCCAACATGATCACCCGGTCGGCGATGGCGAAAATGCTGGCCAGTTCATGGGTGACGATGACAAAGGTCATGCCCATTTTGGCGGCCAGCTCCAAAATCAGCTCATCCAGCTCGGCCGAGGTTACGGGGTCAAGCCCGGCCGACGGCTCATCCAGGAACAAAATACGCGGGTCCAGGGCCATGGCCCGGGCAATGGCCGCCCGCTTGACCATGCCTCCGCTGAGTTCCGCCGGGGCATGCTCTTCAAAGCCGCTCAGCCCGACCTGGGCCAGCTTCAGTCTGGCCACCCCGTTCTGCAAAGTCCGGGGCAGGTTCGTGCATTCTTCCAGGGGCAGGCGAACGTTTTCCAGAATCGTCAGTGAGCCGAAAAGCGCCCCGGTCTGGTAGCTGACCCCGAAGCTTTGCAGGAGGCGCATTCGTTGCGCCTGCGTGACATTGTTCAAGTCAACGCCTTCAATGAGCACCCGACCGCGCTGGGGCTGATACAGGCCGATCATATGCTTGAGCAGGGTGCTTTTGCCGCACCCCGACCCTCCGAGAATGACCACGATTTCTCCAGCATACACCTTCAGGCTGACATCTTCCAGAATGATCACGTTCCCGTACCCGGCGGTGATGCCCTCGACCGTGATTATCGGAGGACGGGAGTGTTGATCAATAGTTGAAGACATAGAAGAACACCGCGAATATGCCGTCCATGACCGCGATCATGATGATCCCGCTGACCACGGCGCTGGTGGTGGAAGCGCCCACGGCCCAGGCCCCCTTGCCGGTCTGCAGACCGCGTACGCATCCGATCCAGCCCACAAGGATGCTGAACACGAAGGCCTTGAACAAGCCGTTGAGCAGGTCGCCCATGGCCACGGACATGGTCACCTGATTGATGTACGTGACCAGGGGATAGCCCAGGGAAAGCATGACCACCCCGCCCCCGATCAGGCTGAACAGGTTGAACAGCAGGGTCAGCAGGGGGGTCATGAGCATGGCCGCGAGCATCCTGGGAACCACCAGAAAACGGACGGGATCCAGGCCCATTGTGTGCAGGGCGTTCAGCTCCTCGTTGATCTTCATCGTCCCCAGCTCCGCCGCGAAGGAGGCTCCTGACCGACCAGCCAGGATGATCGCCGTGACCAACGGCCCCAGTTCCCGGAGCATGGACAGTCCCAGCAACCTGGCCACATAGATTTCCGCGCCGAACATGCGCAGAGGCATGGCCGACTGAAAGGAGATGATCAGGCCCATCAGAAAACCAATCAGGGCGATAATCAACACCGCGTTGGCGCCCACGGCCTCGCAGTTCAGCCACACGTCGCGCCAGCGAATGGTTCGGGGATGACGCAGGGCCTGGGCGAATGCCACGGTGAACGAACCGACAAACCCCACCAGGTCTCGAACGTCATGATACAAGACCAAGGCAAAGCCGCCGATCCTTTCCAGCAGTCCCGGCCGTCTGCCCGCACCCGGGATGGGCCGGACAAGCTCGGTGAACTGGTGCAGGCTTCGGGCATAATCCTCGCGCAGACCAATCAGTTCCAGGGACGCCCCTGCTTTCAAAAGATGCTGCTCGAGTTCCGCGAATAGAACCAGTCCGGAACTGTCCACATACTCCAGCCCGGAAACCTCCAGGCGCAGCGCTCTGGGCGAAAAGGAACGCATCCGGGCCAGCACCTCGCGCCATACCTTGCCTGCGCCGTGCACATCCAGGGTTCCGGACAAAGAAGCACAAAGCACCGCTTTCTCCGGCTGGAAATCATGGAACGCCAAGACGACGGGCGCGGATTTTTTCAAGGATGTGGAAGACGTCATGTGCGGCCTGGAACTCGGGCAGGTCATGCCGCGGGTTTTTTCACCACGTGTGGCGGTGCAGATCGTTGAAGAACGTCACGTCCGCAGCCCGGCAAAGAAAAGGTCCCAGAAGGGATCCCCGACCGGTTCGACCAATTCGGCCTCTTGGCCGCCGCGACGGACAACGCAGTGTTGAAGGCGCTTGTCGAAACGCCCCAGGACATGGCTTTCAATGCCCGCCTCGTCCCATGCCTTGCGGATGCGCACCACGCTTTCCGGCGCAGCCGAGACCAGCAGCGTTCCCTCGCTGATAGCCTGCCATGGATCAAAAGCCAGCACGTCCGCCAGTTCTCGGATATCCTGCGGGACGTCAACGGCATCCAGATTCACCCGCGCAGGGATTCCCGCGGCCGAGGCCATTTCGTGCACCCCGCCCAGAACGCCGCCCTCGGTGGCGTCATGCATGGCATGCACCCCGCCGACGCCGAAGGCAATCAACGCATCTTCAACAACCGTGATTTGTCGGACCCGATCCAGGGATTTTTGAAGCGACTGACTAGAAATGCGACGAATGATCTGGTCTTTGTAAAGAATCGACAGCAGGGCGACGGATTCAATGGCCGGCCCTTTGGTCATCAACAGCACGTCGCCGTCTTGCGCTCCTCCAGGCGAAACCCAGGCCGACTTGTCCGCGATGCCCCAGACCGCGACGCCACCCACAATGGGGATCGTGACCGCGTCATACCAGCCGGTATGTCCGCCGACAATACTGATGCCCAGGTCGCGGGCCGCGTCGGAAATGGATGTCACAATGGTCTTGGCATCGCTCTCCGGACATGTCGGCGGCAAAAGAAGCGTATAAGTCATAAACTGCGGTGCGATTCCGGTCACTGCCACATCGCTGGCGCCGATATGTACCGTAAACCATCCCATAACGGCCAGAGGCAGGTTCGGCGCGGGGAAAATAGGATCCTCCGCGACAGCCATGACCCGACCGTCTGTCAGGTCAAGAACCGCCGCGTCAAGTCCGGGACCGGGACCGACGATGATCTGGTCCGAGGCAGCCCCGAAATGGGCCCCCAACAATGATTTAAGACGGCTCGCCGAAGGCTTTCCCACGCGGCGCTCACCCACGGGACACGCTCCTTCCCAGGACGGTTTCCACATCGTCAACCTTGCCCTGAAGACGACCAACAGCCCCCTGGCGGTCGTCAATGGCAATGTGGGTTAGCACCCGCGGCGCCAATGTCTTCATATGGTCGTGGCACTCCATGATTACCTGGATCACCCTTTCTGGTTCGCCCTCGATGGTCGTTTGCATCGCTCCCATCACATATTCCAAGCCGGAACGCTCAATGACGGGAACTAGTTCGGCGATCATCTCCTTGAGTTCCTCTCCCGTTCCCACGGGCACGATGGAAAATCCTGCGATCATTTTGTATCCTTTTGGTTGCCAGGGATGAAGGTGATAAGATTTTGGAACGCTCGCACCGCGTTTTCCATGTCGGACGCGGCCGCCACCGCACTGATGGCGCAGACCATGTCCGCTCCGGCAGCGATCACTTCACAAGCGTCATCCGCAGTGATCCCATCGAGGGCGGTCAGCGGAAGCAGGCAGACCGCACGGTCCCGACGCAGCAAGTCCATACCGGCTGGGAAAGACCCCGACCTTGTCGCAGCGGCGCTTGATGAACGTTTTTTCATGGGTTCACCCGACATTGGCCTTGGTCGTGAACATGTCTGTCACCGTGCTTCAAAAGCGGTTAGCCATTCCCGTGCCAGCCGTTCAGCCTGTTCGATCTGGCCGGAACTCATGCCCTGTTCAGCCAGGGCCACGGCCTCGACGGCCCGATCGTTGCCGAGATCCCTGGCGATGGTAAGCCACATGTGGGCCAGGACCATTTCCCGGGAAACTCCCTGACCTGTGAGATACAACAAGCCCAAGTTGAGCTGGGCCTCGGACAGTCCCTGCTCGGCGGCTGCCTTGTACCAAGCCGCAGCCTTGTGCAAATTCTTGTCCGGGCCCACTCCGGTTTCCAATAGATAGCCCAGCATGAACTGGGCGGAGGCGTAGCCGTTTTCCGCGGCCCGAGTAAACAGCCGGTGCGCCTCGGCCAAGTCCTGCTTGACGATGTTGCCGTCCAGATACGCCTGGGCCAGGTTGTATTGCGCCTCCGGATGACCTTGATCCGCGGAGCGCCGATACCATCGCAGAGCGTGTTGTGGATTCCTATCCACGCCCATGCCGTGTTCCAAGAAAAGGGCCAGATTGTTCTGGGCCTGGGCATGGCCCTTTTCAGCGGCCAATTTGTACCACATGCCGGACTGCTTGTAATCCTGCTCTGTTCCAAGCCCCAATGCAAACATCGTGCCCAGGTTGTACTGAGACGCGATGTGCCCCTGGGCGGCGGCCTTCTCAAACCAGTACAAGGCTGAAGCGTAATCCAACGCAATGCCCCGCCCCTCAGCATAGAGCAAGCCGAGTTCGTGCTGGGAAGCCGGGTCTCCGCTCAGGGCCTGCTCCTGAAGAGTCGCGATATCCCCATTTGCGAATTGGATTTCTGCGGCATCCACAGCAAAGGAAAAAAACAAAACCCAAAAGGTACCAAAAAACCACTGCACATGCTTAATCATCACTTACCCCCAGAACAGGATCCAAAACAGGCTGGACATTTCGGACGATTCTCGGGCAGGAAGACACCGGTTAGGCATTGGTTGGTCGCCTGTTGCTCAGGATCGAAAACATGAAAAACCATATCTTCGCAAAATCAGCGTTGCTCTTGCTGTTGGGCCTCGGCGTATGGTTCAGCCTGGCCATGGACTGGGTCCCCATGCTTGCCAGGGCCGAGGAACTGAGCCACTCGTGGTGGCTGGTCATAATCCTGATGGCTGCCCAGGCAGCGTTTTTTGCCTTGGCCATGCCCGGCTCCATCATGTTCGTGATCATCGGACTGCTTTACGATCCGTTGCCGGCCACGGCCATGATCACCGTCGGCGGGGTGCTCGGCAGCGTGTTGGGCTATGTTTTATCCAAAAAAATGGGGCATGCGTGGACCAGCAGGCTGCGGGATAATCGTTTGTTCCAGGTGTTCAGGGCCAATACCAGCTTGTTGATGCTCTGCGCCATTCGAATCTTTCCTGGCTTTCCCCATTCAATCATCAATTATGGTTCCGGACTGCTGCACGTTCCCCTGGCTCGCTTCACAACCAGCGCGATTGTGGGCTACATGGTCAAAGGCATGCTTTACGCCACAGCCTTGCACAATGTGGTTGAAATTGAGGACGGACACGGGTTGTCGTCCATGGACGCGTTATGGCCCCTGGCCGTGCTGGCTGTCCTGTTGGTCGCCGGCTTTGTTTTTCAGAAATGGTTGATGCGAAAAAAGGCACGTGATCGCGCTTGACAAGCATCTGCCTCGAGAATGAACTCATGTCGACGAGCTTGCGTTGATTTTAAAATCCACCTCCAGGATATTTCTGCCCCCTTCATGGCGATAGTGCAACTGATCGGCCATTTGCCTGGTTAAGAAAACGCCCATTCCACCCACTTCACGCTGCTCAATACCCTTTGTTGGGTCGGGAAGCTTCTGGGTCAATGGGTTAAACGGCCGCCCCTGATCCCGCACCACGAATCGAAAAAGCCTTTCCCCTGCTCTTCCGCATCCGACGTCCATGCTTCCATTCTCTTTTGGAACATAGGCATAATCCATGACATTCAGCAGAACTTCCTCCAGAACCAGATCAACTTTCCCCAAAACGTCTCTGGGCAAGGCCAAGGAAGCGGCTGCATCCAGCACGAAATTTCGGAACTTGTCCAGGGACTCCCGCCTGGCCGGCAGGGTCAACCAAGTCAGGGCCCACCCACTACTTGTGGGCAAGGGCAGCCTCCAGGGTGTCGTATACAGGGAAAATCGAGGTAAAGCCGGAAATGTCGAAAACCTCCTTGACCATGCCCTGCATGTTTCCGAACGCCAGCGAACCGCCGTTGCCTTTAAGTTTCTTCCCGGTAGCCAAAATGCTGCGCAAACCGGCGCTGCTGATGTATTCCAGTCCGCCCATATCCACGACCAAAAAATTCTCGCCCTGTTCGATCCACTTTGCGCACTCCTCCTCGAACTGCGGCGCGCTGGTGGCGTCCATGCGCCCGGCGACCTTGACCACCATTGACGATCCCTGCTTGCTGCCTGAAAGTTCCATGCTCACCTTTCCTGTTGTTCATGGTTAAAAATACCGCAATAACATTTTAAATATGCATGAAAAAGGGATGGAATTCAATGTCTAATCCCAAACCCAAAGCCCCCCTGCCGGACAATCATACACGGTCATTCCGGTGATCATGTCCGCGAGGTTGTCCAGAAAAAACATTGTGACGACCGATAAACACCCTTCTTCATGGTCCATAATCACGGCTGCATCAACAAATGGAAGCAAGGGGAAAAAGGGAAACAGGGCTTTATCGCTGGGCAGCAAGGTCGCCTGGCATAGAAATCAAATCAGCGACAACAGCACCTTGATCAGCCGATCTTCATTCAACCGCAGGTTCTGCTCACCTTGAGCCAGGGGCATTTGAATCACGTCAACACCCAAATCACGCACCTTCTCCAGATCCATTGGTTGGACATAGCCATCGGCGTGAGTGTCCAGCAAGACAAAATTAAGCAGCCTGTTCACGGGCTGTTCAGCGTCGCACCCTTTGCGCAGATAATGCAACAGCACCCGCACGTTGTCCGCCAGGGACATTCCGCATTGCTCGGGGTCGATTCCAGTGTTGGGGATGTACACCTTGGGACAGTCGTTCTCGGCAATGGCCTGCCCTACGCCGTAAGGCAACAGGTTGGCGATCAGGCTCGAATAGAAGCTGCCCATGGGATAGCAGATCAGTTCCGCCTGCAGAATCATTCGCCGGATATTTTCATCAAGGGTCATTGCAACAGGATCAACGAGCATTCGGTCTCTGCTGAGGCAGATCCTTTTGACCCGGGAGGTGATCACTGGGACTTCCTTGCCCGTGAGCAGATGCTGGCCCACGACCCACTGACCGTCTTCAAGTTTCGCGGCCAGGTGCAGATATTTATTCGTGATCGGCCGAACAATGCCGCGCACCCCGGCCAGCTTGGAGAAAAGAAAAATAACCTGGTCCATGCGCCGTTCACCGCTCAGGTACCCTGCCGTCAGAATCAGATTGCCGATGCTCGCCCCACGCAGGTCGAAATCCGTGGGCATGTGTTGCTGGAACAGGCGCAAATGATTGCGGATGATCCCGAACATGGGCTCGGGGATCTGCCGGATTAAGGCGTCTCGCCCCGAGCAAAGCCGATCCAGCCATTGCCGCAAAAAAGCCGGATCGTCATCCATGGGCAGGCGAAAGGTAAACAGCCGCAGGATTTCAGGATTGCCCTTGATGGTCTGGTCGGCCAAGGCCATCAGCCGGCTGCGCAGATCTCCCACAGCAGGCATTTGAAAGGCTTCACGCAATTTGGCCGAACTGCCTCCTGAATCAAAGGCCGTGACCAGGTGAATGGAATTATGCGTATAGTGAACCAATTTCCGGCTCAAGGAATTCAGGGCCGTACCGCCGCTAAAAAACAGCACTCGGGGACCGAGTTCCGGGGTCTGTAGATATCTAGCCAGCCGCGGCTGGTCGGGAAGCGTCACGGATCTGGTGCTGCGCGCGGTATGCATGAAAATATCCGGAAAAAGGTGTTTGAATCGTTGCCCAGCGTGGATGCAGACCTCACATCAATAGATCCATCCACTGAGGCCCATTTTATTCCTGAACACAATGCCGCAGCACATGGTTTGCAAAATGGACTGAAGCATCCACGTTGCAGGCCTCCAGGAGACCACGAAACCCACCGAATGCGGAGACCTCGAAAACAAGCGGTCCGTCTGAAGTTTCCACCACATCCACGCAGGTGAAATCCAGGCCGAAGAGATTCTGCGCCCGACGGGCAAGGTCGATGATCTCCCGGGATGGTTCAAAGGGTCTGTATCTTCCGCCGTTGGAAGTGGAGGTGTTCCACGCTCCGCTGCTTTGCCGGGCATAGGTCCCGAAATATTCGCCTCCCAGAAACACAATCCCCAGGTCCTTATCCGGGATGTCCAGCCTCTGTTGAATATACATGACCTGATTGCCTCTGGCCCGGAAACGTTCGATGCGCTCCCGACTTTCCGGCCCGGCATCGATGACCTTCATGCCCCTGGCCTTGGATGTATACAATGGCTTAAAAACAGCTCGACCAAAAGCATGTACGGTCTGTTCCGCGTGATCCAGGCTTTCGGTGATTATTGTCCGCGGCATGGGGATATTTCCGAGACGCAGCCTGACCGTGCAGCTGAGTCGATTAACCGCGGCCAGGATGGCTTTTGGCCGGGAAAAAATCTTTACGCCGCGCATGGCTACCAGGTGCAGCATCAAGAGGCGATCCTGCATGTCAGGCGAGTAGATCGATCCGATTTTCTTGATGGTCAGGGCATCGAAACGGGACAGGTCCTGCCCATCAAACCACAGCTTTCCCGTTTCCAGATCCAAACTGACCCTGGCCATGTCCACCACGCAACGAAAGCCGGTTCTGTCCTCGATGGCATCGGCCAGCTTTTCCGTGGACCAACTGCCAGGATTGCCGATGACGGCGATACGCTTCATGAAATCTTTATCTCCAGGTTCAAGGGTCAGGAAGTCAACAACGCATGGCTGCGGGAATATTTTGTGAGGAATTTTGTAAAAATGACCATGCGATGGATGGGAAAAATAGGCATGGACTGTGTTGCCGCCATGTTTCTGAACGCGATGAACCTTGCATGTTAAAACCTCAAACCCGTCAGCCGTGAATTTACAAACCTAAAAATGCGTATACCGCAGGATTTCATCCGGCACGACAAAGGATTCCCAGGATCCGCCCGGATGGGAGGAGATTTTTTCAGCAAGATACATGCCCCTGGAGAACAGGCTTTGGGTAAAATCCTGGTTCAGCTCGAAACGGGCAGATGTGATGAATGATCGAATCAGGCCAAAGGCCAACCGCGCTTCGAATGTCCTGTCGTCGTGGTCCTGGGCGAATTGTCTCCCAAAACGCAGAAACCGGCTGTTCACCTCATTGAGATTGTCCCGAACCATGCCTTCGAAAATCGGCACCCGGAAATTGGAAACCAAAAACACTGAAAGATCCTGCACGTAATCGTCGTCCTTGGAGCGGTGCACGTCGATATAGTGCATCCGCTGCTCTTTTTGATTGTATATGATGTTGTTGATGTTGTAATCCCCGTGGATAAAAACCGTGAACGGGGCCTGCAGATCCCGTTCGATGAGGCGCAGCTGTTCGAACGCATCCATGGTCGAGAACAGCTCCAGATCGCAAAACCGGACGCGTGGCGCATTCAAGTCCGGATGGGTCACGAAAACGTCTTCGGCTCGGCTGATCAATTGCGTGATGAAGGTGCTCTGGCGCGGCTCCATCTTGAGGGTCTTTTGCCAGATCATGGCCGTTGTCTCCTGGGTCAGAAAAAATGCGTTTTCCAGAATATCCTTGTCGTCGTTGAAAAGCACTTCCTGGAATGTGCAGCCGCCCAGGAATTCCAAGAGGATGGAGGCATTGTCGTGACCTTCCTGGAAACCAAAGACCCTGGGGGTCAGGCCGGGAAAAATGTTTTCCCACGATTGGATGTTGGCCTTTTCCTGAAGGATCTTATTGAGCTTTCCCTCCTTGAAAATGACTCCGCGGGCGCTGCCTTGTCCTTCATTGGAAACCTTGCCGATGCGGCACCCGGAGCGGGTTCCCCAGATGGACTCAAAATCCACGTCCCGCATGGGCAGATCAAAACCCAGCGAGTCCAATGAATCACGCAACGCTTGATATTGATTGATCTTCAGCTTTTCGCCGACCACGGAAAAAATGATTGCCTCGCCGATGTTCAGCAGGGAGTCGCCCATCCTCTCCAGATAACGAAATATAAAGAGGGTGGTGATCAGATTTCTGGCCTCGCGGGTATTTTCCAGCTGCTCAATGATCTTCTCAAAACTATGCTTGTACAGTTTGTCCAGCATGAACTCAGCTCGGCAAATGCGCAGCGCCAGAGACAGGTCCCGATGAAAAAGCGCCCGGACGAGAATATCCAGGGCACCCAGAATCTGACGAAAAAAAGGTCGGTATTCATATTGGTCCAAAAAATTCACCTGGGACAGGTAATGAACCTGGCGGGCGATATCCACGCAAAAATCGCTGATCCGCTCCAGATTGTTGCTGATGATGTTCACGGCGCGAATGAAATCAATTCCCTTTTTGTCCAGGTAGGAATGACTCTCCAGTCTGGAAAAACAGGTGTTCTCAATCACGCTTTTGAAATTGTCGATATAGTCGTCACGCGAAGTGACGTTTTCAATGTGATCCTCTTCAGGCGTGATCAAAATTTTCAGGGTTTCATCCACCTGTTTGGACACTTCCAGGACCATGAACTGGATTTTCTGCTCCAGTCCTTCGAATGCGTGCATGGGTCCTATCCTTTATCCCGGGCTTCGATGACCAGGGGGCCGTCAGTGAACATGCTGGTTTCAGACGGTTCTTCCCAGCGAAAACGCAGGATCATCCTCACTTCTCCGTCCTTTTTACCAGCCTCCAGGTCAAACTTGATCAGGCTGCGGGGTTCCAGGACAAGCCGCTTGTCTTTCCAGGAAAACTGCAGTTGGCCGTTCACAAAGCCGTCGCGCAGGGCGTCCAAATATTTGCCGATGGACTCCTTGTCCTGCAGGGATTCGTGGCGAAATTTTTCTTCTGGCATGACGATGCTCTCGTGTTGAATGGGTTGATCAGCAGTTTCTCAAAAGGGTCTTTGCATCACAGGGCAGATGCGGTCTTGCCCGCATCTGCCGCATCAGGCTATCCGTCCAGGCGTGCCTTGTATTCCCGAATAATTCCGGATCTGCTGAAATTTCCAACAATCAGGCTTTTGCGGATAGCCAGATCATCCCAGGCCGGCTGCAGCCCGATATCCCGATAGTATTTTTCGGCCTCGGCTTGGCTGGGATCCTTGAGCTTTTCGCTCATATGGGTGTCGTCACCCATGAAAACCAGTAATTGTCGTTGATCAATACGCCGGTTCTTGTTTTGACGGTTGATGACATTGATCAGAAACTCGGTGTATTCCCTGGATTGCGGATTCCAGACCTCGTAGCCGTCCACATCATAATCAGCCAGCAGAATCGGCCAGAATTGCTCTGGGTGAGGCACTACCACGCCGCCTCCCAGAGATCGGGCTTCTTCAATAAACTCTGAAGTGCAATAAAAATAGGTCAGGCTGAAATTTTCCTTGACCATCCGCTTCACGGCTTTCAGGAACAACTGGACCCTATTGATCAGCGCCTCGGGAAAAAGGAAACGCTGGGCATCAACAAAGTCGCGAAGCAGTTTGTTTTTGATCATATCCGCAGATATCCGGTCTTCATGTCTTTCCAGAAGCAATTGCAGCTTCTTTGCCTGAATCCTGGAAAAGCGCACCTCCTCCTCTTCAACCCCGGTTTCCTCGGAGGCCAGCTGCAGATAGTCCTCAAACTTGGGGTTCGTGACCATGTCCAGAAAATCCAATAACTGGCTGGAACGATAGCGGAAGGTATGTTCCAGCATGGCTTTGAAGACGTCCGCTGATTCCAGTTTGGCGGTTTTAAAATGAAGCAGCAATTGAACCTTGCGCTGGAATCCCCTGGAATAACAATCCACCTCAACCCCGGAGTATTCCTGATCATAACTCATGAGCACGTTATGCTGGGTGGGAATGATCAGCTCGCAACTCGCACAGGGATATGAAGCCTGGATGCGGCGCTTGATCAAGTCCATGGGGATGAATTCCGGATGCCAGTGAATGGCCAGGACTTCTTCCTGCCTGGGCAAAACATGCAATGGAGTTACAACCCGGCTGGTCAGATCCGGGTTCAAATCCTGGCAGGTGATGCGTTGAAAAATCCGTTCATCTTGTTCAGCAAGCTCAGGAGGATAAACAAGATCTTTCGTGCGCGCCACGGTAGTTTCCTGCCTGACAATGTTCGTTTTCCTGGTATACGCAGCTTCCATGCCGTTCCTCCTCCGAAAGCCCATACCGCTGCTTCCTGAAAAACTCCACTCGTGCTTCCTGGTGCAATCAGCTTTAAGGACTGCTCGCCAGGATTATCCACCAAAACGAGGACATCGTGACAAACACACGTCGATTTTTTTCGCATCACAAGGGAAAATGGCATTCATCCCCTGAAGTAATCAGCGAACAGCGTCTAAAAATACACAATACGTTCCGAGTCATGCTTTTTCGATTGGCGATGTAAACTTTTTTTCAACTCCATTGATTGTCATAATTAGTATAATTTTTCCAACAATTTTTTGCAAAATTTAGCTTTCAGCACAAGAAAAATAGAATCATAATTATTCGCGGTAAAACAATTTAGACCAAAAAAAATTCATATTTTAGTAATAGTTTAGCGCTTTGAAATAGGCTCGCGAAAATTTCAAAAAACAGGTGGTTGGGCTGGCGTCACAAAGGGCTTTATGATATGCCTTTGGCATGGCCGCCCGGGATATCATTTTCAG
>DSBL01000148.1 GCA_011049455.1 Desulfonatronum sp.
AAACTCCCAATTGCTGCGTCGCTGCAAAAAGTTCAAACTCTTACGTATCAATAAATACGCTTCGACCTTGAACTTTTCTTGCTCCTTGCACTTGGGGTTTTTGAACGAACTGCCGACAAAGGATTTTTTCAACACTCAGATAGGGTAAGAATTTGGCAGAGATTTTTTGGGCTCATTCGGTTCAAGCGTACTTGGCCAAGAAAGTGGTCAAAAGCATTGTGAACCGTCCACTCCCGATGGTCGCTCAAGGCACCAGGTTCGCAAAGAAAAACATTTTGAAAAGCAGGGGAAAAGCTGCTTTCCAAAAGATTACCTCCTCCCTGACGGGAGGAAGAATCATCGCCGTCAGGCGACAAAACTTTTTAGCTTCCGCATCTTTCCAGCGGAAGTAAAAAAATATTTTCTTGGCGTACCCCGTGCCTTTAGCGAAGCGGGCGGTTCATTTTTCAAAAGTACTCTCAAGCCGGATGAACCGGTTTTTTGTCACGTAATGGTTGCAGAAGCAAGGCTGTCGTGTGGGTTGAGGAGGGAGCATGTCCAGGTATAGTGTGCGGTCCAGGTGCTGGGGGGCATTGGCCGCCCGGCTGTTTTTTGCAGGGGGGCTGTTTTTTTGTACACCGGGATTGTCTGCGGCTGATTATCAGGAACAGCTCTGCCCCTCCCACGTCCTGGTTCTGTACAATGCGGACTGGCGTTCCAGGCACCCGTTGATCGAGGCGGGGCAGGACTCCCTGGCCGTGGCCGAACATTACGTGCGCATGCGCACGGACCCGGCTTCCGGGGAAAAGCCCTACATTCTGGGACTGAGCTGCGGCGCAGCAGGCATGGACAGCCCCCTGAATAGCGACCACTTGCAGGAAACAAGCAGCGACAACAGCTGCGGGGTGGTCTACCAACCGCCCGGCGCGGCGCTGCCGGAGTCCGCCTGCGCCATGCGGGACAGCCGGCTGGTGGAGGTGGCCCTGCCCGGCACGGATACCCCATGGGATCTCAGTACCCTGCGAGTGTGGCTGGAGCAGACAACAGGTGAAGAACTATCCGAAGTTGTGCTGGTGGACAGGGGGCAGAGTCTGTATCCCGGCCAGGTGCAGGTCCAAAAGCAGGGAGACTGGCAGGTCCGGGCCCATGGCCGGGTCTTTCTGGCCGGCCGGTTCACGGCCAAAGCCCAGTGCCAGGACGCCCAGGGCGCTCTGCACGAGTGGAGCGCCGCATACCACGACTTCGAGCATGTGTTTTTCAGCGCCACGGGCCCGGACGGGGTGCAAGACGACCAGAACTCCCTGGACTGCGTGGAAGGACCGGTCAAGGCCTTTCTGGAGGACCCGGCCCATGCCCGGCCCGACGGCACCCTGCTCAAGGATCACATCCTGTATTTCGTGGTCGCCTACGGCCTGCCCAGGACGGTGCAAGCCCCTTTGGGCATTGCTTGCGGGATCAACGACAAGCTGCGCGACCACGGTTCCTTCATTGACCTGGGACAGCGGCTGCAGATCATGTACTACGATGTGGACAGCCTGCACCGCGAACAGGTCCAGCCCATGCGCTTCACCCCGCTGCGGTCCCCGGCCGAACCGCTGTTCAGCGACACCTTTTTTCGCACGCCCTTGGCCAGGCCGTTGTGGGGGCCCGGGATCAACCCGTTCGTGCATCCTCGCCTGTACCAAAGGGACAAGCACAAGGCAGAGGTTGGTCCGCCCAGGTTCACCCCAAACCAGAGGGCCTTTGACCCGCATCGCCATCTCTATTTTTCCATGCGCATCGACGGTGTGAATGCCATGGAGGCCATGGAGCTGGTGGACAGGGCGGTCTATGCCTCGAGTTTTGCCGGGCCAACGATGGGCGTGCTGCCGGGTGTCGACCTCCTTGAGGATCCGGAGCGAACCGGCGAGATCACCTCGGGCTCCCAGGCTGAAGCATTCTGGGACTTGGGCTACAGACATTTGCTGCAGCACCCGCGCGGATGGGTCGTCCTGGAGCTGTTCAGGCTGGCGCCGGGGAAGGGTTTTTTCAATTCCGGGAGTGTGTTTCTGCCCGGAGGCATTGCCACCCATGTTCAATCCAGCCAGGGCTGGAACATGAGGAATTCACGGTTTCACGAATACCTGCAGCAGGGCGTGACCGTCACGGCCGGGGCGGCCAGGGTCGGGGGCGGGGCCCCGCATATCCACAACCGCAGCTTCTGGGACGAGGGGATACTGTACCCCTTTCTGCGCCAGGGCTACCCAGTGGGCGAGATCCTGCTCATGAACCAGATCCACATGGCCTGGCTGACAAGTTTTGTGGGCGATCCGCTGTACCGGCTGCCTAAAGACCCGCCGCGGCCCACTGCTCTGCCGGAACTGGACTGGGAGGCAAACGTGACGGTGAAATCCATCCGCAATCCGGAGATGGGGAACGGGTACCTGGTCATGGCTGACCTGGAATCAACGCCCGAGGCGCCCCGCGTGGCCCAGATGCGGATGTATCGGCAAGGCCGGGGCGAGCAAGAAGGGGAGGCATACGTTTATGAGCGCTTTTCCTCCAGACCGTTTGTGTTCATCCCCAAAAGCCAGGGCAGGGCAGGGGGCGAGTGGGTCATGGAATTGATGGACCCGTTCGGGAATCGTTCTTCGTTGGCCGGACAGCTCAATTGAAGACGTTGCCGGTTGATGTTGCGCTTGGCCAAGTCAGGACAATTGGGCGGCTATCCCCTTTTTCCGACCAGGCTGAGCAGTCCGCCCAGGGCCAGGAGCAGGACCATGGCCACGGCAAACACGGCAAAGCCCGCAAAGTCGTGGAAAAACCCCTCGGCCACCTGGGCGCCCCAGTGCTGGGCCAGCACACCGGTGACAATGACCCGCATGGCATTGGTCAAGACGGCAATGGGCACGGCCGAGGCAATGATGATCGCCTTCTTGACGTGGCTTTTCTGGGTCAGGAAGGCAAAGGCCACGGCCAAAGCCAAAAGGGACATGATGGAGCGCAGCCCGCTGCAGGCGTCGGCCACCTCCAGCACGGTGTTCGTGAACATGATGATGTTGCCCTCGTTCCAGACCACCACGCCCATGATTTTCAGGGCGGCCACGGAAACGTGGGTCACGAAGAGCTTCAAGGGAAAGGCCGCGGCATCGTAGATGATGTACGGAATGGGCACCATTAGGGCCAGGTAGAGCAGGGGCAGGGCCATGATCGCAAACACCCGGGTTCCGAACCAGTACAGGGTCATGCCGCACAGCAGGACCACCAGGGAGATGCGCATGTTGAAGTATTCCGTGCCCAGCCAGCCCAGCAGCAACTGGCACAGCCCGAGAATGATCACGATCAGCCCGAGGCTGGAGGGCTCCACCCGGGCGTCCTTGAGCCGGTCCCAGCGCTGGTAGATGAAAAAGCCCGAGATCAGGGGCACGAGAAACCCGTGGGAATAGTTGTCATCGCCGGCCCACTGCCGGACCATGTCCGGGATAATGTTGTAGTAGAGACCGGCAAGCACGAGCAGGCTCGCCAGCAGATGGAAGCGGTATTGTTTCAGGGCGTCGAGGAATGTCATGGTCAGGAACTACCAAGGGTTATAGGGTGATGGCTCCGCCAGCGGTCGCATGACAGGGTCGCCAGAACGCGGGGCGGGGCGCCGGGCGCGCATCCGGAAAACAAGGACGGCATCCGGGGCGACATGGCGGGTCAAGCAAGTCTTGTTCCATCCATGATCGTTGACTTCCTGCATATCGGCCTTTCAACCCCGGGACTGGCCCAGCGGCAGGCGGACGGTGAATTGTGTGCCCCGGCCCTTTTCGCTTTGCACCTCAATGCAGCCACCGTGGGCCGCGATGATCTGTCGGCACTGATACAGGCCGATGCCCAGGCCGCCGGGCTTGGTGGTCTTGAAGGGCGTGAACAGATCGTCGCGTAAGAATTCCTGGTCCATGCCGCAGCCTTGGTCCTGGACGCAGATGAGGGCTTCGTGGCCGTCGCGGGCCACAGTCACGGCCACCGGCCCCTTGTTTTTCGTGGCCTCCAGGGCGTTGAGCAGCAGATTCAACAGGACCTTGTGCAGTTCATCCGGGTCCGCTTCCACGGTCACGGCGTGGCCCGTGGCCGTTATGGACGCGGTATTCACGAGGCGCGCGGCCTCTTCGGCCAGTTCGCGCAGATCAACCAGTTGCGTGTGCAGGGTGATGGTCCCGGGCAGGGCCTTGAGCCGGGAAATGAGGATGTTCATCCGGCTCACGGTGTTGGCCAAAGACTGGAGCATGTCCTGCTGGAATTCAGGGTTGTCCATGTAGTTCCGGGCATTGTCCAGCATCAGGGACAGGGTGTAAACGAGGTTTTTCAGGTCATGGGCCACAAAGGTCGAGACCTTGCCCAAAGCTTCCATTTCCCGGGCCTGGGCCAGCTGGTCGGCCAGGCGGAAATTCACCAGGGCCATGGCCACCTGGCGGGCCATGGCCTTGATCAGATCGTAGTCCTCGAATCCGTAAGGTTCCTGCTTGTCCATGGGATTGCCCAGGGCGATGAATCCGTCCAGTCGACCCCCCATGTCCAGCGGCGCCAGCAGCTCGATCTTGTTTTCCCGGAGAAAGGCCGCTTGCTCCGCATCCAGGGGTGTTTGGCGCTCCTGTTGCAGGTTCAGGACCCAGCCTTGTTCGCGCATAGGGGCGAGTAAAGGATCGTTGTCATGGAACACGGCCCCTGAGGGGGACATTTCCAGATGGGATCGGCACCTGAAGACGTTGTCATCAAAATCGCGCAAAAAAAGGGCCGCCCTGCCCATGCCGAAGGTGTCGCAGAAACCTCCGAGGATGGCGGACTGCAGCTCCTGCATGCTCCTGACCAGGGAAAGGCGCTGCGTGAATTTTTGCCATTCCTGGCGATAGTCGTATTTGTTTTCGTAGAAGTGCTTGTGCAAAAAGACCTGGATCTTGCGTTTCACGCTGGCGGAGAGCAGCACCACCACCAGACCGGCTCCGGAGAGCAGGGCGATCACGGCCAGAAGTACCTGGGGAAAATCCGGGCCGAAGTGCTTCAGCCCCTCGCCCAAGAGGCCCAGACCCAGCAGATACAGTCCCACGGCCAAGAGGACCACGGACTTGAAGGCCATTTGCCTGGACAGGCTGATGCGCACCTCCCCGCTGCGGCGCAGCAGGGAGTAGCCGATCAGCAGTGAACCTGCCAGCAGGGCCGTGGCGCGCACAGGGAGCAGCTGCATGTTGATGGTCCGGTAGAGCAGGCCCTGGCTGAAATAGAAAAGCAGGCCGGCCAGGACCAGCCCGGCGCCGATCAGGGTCAGTTTGATTTTCCAGCGGTTGCCGTGGGTGGCGGCGGCCAGGGTGGCCTCCAGGTTGATCAGGGGAATGACCAGAAAGAGGATCAGGCCGATATAGAACACAAAAGCCGGCGAAGAGAGGAACAGCAGCTGTTCAACGACAAAGTCGGGGGAAAAGTAAAAAGCCTCGAAGGAATAGGCGAACACTGCCGCGGGAAAGACAATGGACAAGCCCACAAGAATTGCCTGGAGCAAGGTGATGTTTTTGCGGTCCAGCACGCGGGCGAAGGTCAGGCTGAACCCGAGCCAGGTCATGGGCAGCAAGCTTTCGGTGTACATGGCCAGACGTTTCCAGCGGGGCATGGTTTCCGGGTCGAGCAGGGCCAGCAGGTCGAACAGCTCCAGGCACGCGCTGCTTCCCAGTGCGGCCAAAAGCAGGACCTTGTCCAGGGAGCGCTGCCCGCGTGCCAGAAGGACCAGGGGCACGGCCAGGGCCGCCAGGATCGCGATGATGGAAAGGGTGGTTTGGGGCATTTGAGCTAGAATATCTTCCTCACTTCCAGGGTGACCCTGTTTTCCCGGTAATTGTCATCGGAGAAGGAATCGTCGGAGGAAGAATGGATGTACAGGTAGTTCAGGCCGGCGGTGAAGTCCTCCCCCAGCAGGCAGCTCAAACCGAGGCGGGTCTGCCATTCCTTGACCTGGTCCTGCGCGGTTTGCACCCGGCCGTCCTGGTCCAGAAAGATGCGGTCCTCCTTGCGGCGGCTGAAAGACAGGCCGGCATTGCCCGTGAGGCTTCGGGCCAGCTCGTGGTTGAGAATGACGCCGGCGCCTGTTTTGGTGGCCTTGGGGTCGTCGAAGCGGGAGTGGGAGGCCGTGAGTGCGGCCGTGCCCCGGACATAGGGCCTGGTGAGGGTTGCGGCATATACGGTTTCCTTCCTGGTGGCGTCCTCCAGCGGATCATCCACATACCGCACCGTGGTCGCGAATGTGGCGATGTACCTGCCCAGTTCATGCCGGATGCCGGCGTTCCAGAACAGGTCGCTGGTGTTCTGCCCGTTCTTTTTGTCACGCCAGGTGTTGCCGATCTGCCCGAAAACGCTGGTGGCGGGAGAAAAAACATAGCTCGTGCCTACAAAGGCATTGTGACGCAGTTCCCGGTCCTCGTCATGGTCCGCGGGGTTGTCCCAGGTCGCGGAATATCCGCTGTTCAGTGCCCAGCTGGTCGTGAGCTGGTATCCTGCATTGGCGAAGATTTCATGGACATGGCTGTTGCTGGCCTCGTCTTCCCTGTACCAGGTGTTGATGTAACGGTAGCCTGTGCGCAGGGTGGTCCGGGCCGTGGGTTGGAAGGCGAAATGGGGGGACAGGGTGAAGGTGTTCCGGTCCGAGGAATCGCTTTCCCTGGTGGTTGTCTCGGCATATTCCGGTTCCAGGGTATCTTCCGGGGCAAGGGCATCGCCCTGGAACTCTGGAGTCGGCGAAAGCGCGGGTGCGGCCCCGACCCCGACGGGGACTCGGGAAGCCCGCACCAGGTTGAGGTCCACGCGGCGGTAGTCGTTTTGCACTTCCAGGAAGAACAGATTGGGCACGATCCGGCCCAGGCCGCGGGCACTCAGCGTATGCCGGGTGTCGTCCTTGGTGAACCCCCCGTTCCCTTCCTTTTTGTTGCCCCGGGCATAGTACAGGTACTCGAAGCCGTAGTTCACGGCAGCGTCCCAGCGCAGGGCCTTGTAGTCCAGGGATAGGCCCGGGTTGACCCTGGTGGTGAACTCGGAGCGCTTGTCCTGTTCCTGGTTGACGTTGTCCGAATACTCCTCGCTGATGGCCATGGAGGGGCGGATGGTGAATTCCGCGGCCACGGCCAAGGCTGGGGGCATGGCCAAAAACAGGAAGATCAGCCCGGTAATCAGCGCAAGGGTGATCCTGGTATGCCAAGACGCGCAATGAGCCATTTGCCGATCCTCCTTTTGAAACTGGGTTTTCTTGTCTCTCGCCCCCGGCGGGGAGTTAGTTGCTTTTCTCTGTGCCTCTGTACCTTTGTGCCTTTGTCCCTCCAGCGAAGCCGACAGGCTGAGCGGGCGTGAGACAGGATTGTTTTCACCCGCCGAAGAGGCGGCGGAAAAAACCCTTGCGACGCTCCCCGTTTTCCTCCCGAATGGTGATCAGTTCCTGCGCGTGGTTCTCGGCGCGGGAACGGTTCGGCTTCTCCATTGGTTCCGCGGGCGGCTCCGGCGAGGCCTTTGCCGGATGATCCCGGGACGGCTCCGGTTTTCGGATTCGTCCACCCAGGGTTTGCTCCAGGGCGCTGATGCGGCCGAGCATGTCCAGGATCATGGATTCGTTGCACTTGGCCGAGGTCCGCTCCAGCATTTCAATGCGCTGGGTGATGTCCCGCAGCAGGGAGGAGAGCTTGACCTTTGTGCGGTGCAGCTCGCTTTTGACTCCGGTCCGGTCTTCGTTTTCCGATTTGACGGTTTCGGTTTCCCAGAATTGTTGCTCAAAATCAAGCTCCGCGACGATTTCCCGGGCAGTGGGACCGTTCATGACCCTGGTTTCCGCGGAAAACATGGAGAGCATGAAAAAGTCGCAGATGATGTTGATCAGCCTGGGCACGCCCCGGCTCTGGGAATGGATCAGGGCCACGGCCTCGGGAACGAACTCGGCCGCTTGCCGGTTGCCGGCTTTCTCCAGGCGGTGCAGGATGTATTCCCGGGTTTCCTCCTCGGTCAACGGCTGGATATGGCAGTTGATGTTGATGCGCTGGCGCAGCTGGAGCATGTCCGGGGCGGCCAGGATTTTTTTCAGCTCGGGCTGGCCCACGAGGATGATTTGCAAAAGCTTGGCCTGGTCGGTCTCCAGATTGGAGAGCATGCGCACCTCTTCCAGCAGTTCCGTGGAAAGGTTCTGAGCCTCGTCGATGATCAGTACGGGCTGCATGCCCTGGGCGAATTGCTGGATAAGAAACTCGTTGAGGTCGCGCAACAGCTCGATCTTGTCCTTGCCATGCACGGGCAGGCCGAAGTCGTCGTTGATCATTGAGATCAGCTGCTCGGAGCTGACCTTGGTGTTGAAGACCTTGGACAGGACCACCCGGGGGATTTTTTGTTTGATCAGGTCGCGGATGATGGTGGTCTTGCCCGAACCGATCTCGCCGGTGATCAGGATGAATCCGGAGCGGGCCCTGATGCCGTAGTCCAGATAGGTCATGGCCCGTTTGTGGGATTTGCTCTGGTAGAGAAAGTCCGGGTTGGGCAGCAGGTCAAAAGGCTTGAGGCGCAGGCCGAAGAACTCTTCGTACACGAAAGCTCCGCGCTATTTTTTCCCATGCCCGTATGAGCCGTAGTAGTCCTTGTAATAATAGGAATAGCTGCTGCTCAGGGAATCGGGCCTGGCATGGTTGTAGACCAGGCCGAGGATGTTCGCCCCGCGCATGGCCTCAGTTGCGTCCTGGATGTTTTCCAGGGTGGACAGGCCGGATTTGACCACCATGACCACGGAGTCGACAATGCCGCTCAAGGTTCTGGTTTCGGCAAAGGGCAGCACGGGCGGGGTGTCGATGATGATGTACCGGTCCGCATAGCGGTGCTTCATCTCCTGGACCAGATCGCGCATTTTGCGCGAGGAGAAAAGTTCCCCCCGGTTGGAGGCGACCCGGCCCGCAGGCAGGATGACCAGCTTGCCGATGCCGGTCTTGATCAGCAGGTCCGGAACCGCTGCGTTGTCCAGCAGGCATTCGGTCAACCCCGGCTTGGGGCCAAGATCCAGGTAGCGCCCGATGGAGGGTTTGCGCAGGTCAGCGTCGATGAGCAGCACGGTGTGATCGTATTCCTGGGCCAAACTGATGGCCAGGTTCAAGGCCGTGGTTGTCTTGCCCTCGCCGATCATGGCGCTGGTGATCATCAGCGTATTCTTGATCTGGTCGCCGCGGGTCAGCTTGATGACCATCTCCTTGAGTTTGCGGTATTCCTCGGCCATGGGCGACTGGGGATCGGTGGCCGCGACCAGGGTCGGGTTGGAGATGGACAAGGGGTCGCTGGGCGGAACAAAGACATCGGCCGGCGGAGGGGACAGCTGTGTTTCGGCAGCGGCCGCGGGGCTGCTTTGTTTTTCGCGCTCGGATTCGATTTTGCGCATCCTGGCGGCCTTCTCCAGGGCCTCTTCAATTCTGCTCATTGTCGCTCCCGCATTGTTTTTTCGAGACAATACCCGCAACCAAGGCCATCTTCACCATCTTCGCTGCTGCCCAGCCTTTCCGAACCGTCGCGGACCCGCTTCTGACAGCAGTGTTGGAAACGCCGGGCCGCAGGTCTTTAAAATCATGCCGGTAAAAGCCGCGATCCAGTATTGTTAAGGATTCCCGGCTCCGGCTTCCGTCGAGGTGATGCCTTGGTTAGGTCTTTGCAATGTCAAAATGATGCACTAGAATATCGTCCAATAAATCTGTTTCAAATACCCGACAACCTGGTCCACTTCCGGCCGTTCCAAAAGTTTCTGCACGAGATTGTAGAGAATGGGCACGTCAACGAGTTCCAGGAAAACGACGCCGGCGATCAGACTGAGGAAAAAACCGGCCAGGATGTAGAGATACAGGTTCCTGGAGCGTTCCCTCCGGACGCGGCCGGGGTCGATCATTTCCGGAACCACGGCCAGAACGGGGATGCCCAGCTTCTTCAGGCTGTCTATGTGGCGCACGGTGTGATCCAAAAAATCCAGGCCGAGGGTCAGGCCGAGGCCCGCGCCCAGGCCGAGGAACATGCCCATGAACGTGATCAGCAGGCGGTTCGGGCTGACCGGTGCCGTGGGCAGGATGGCCGGGTCGACAATACGGAACGTGGTGGTCTTGTCCTGGAGCTCCATCTGCCGGGACACTTCGGCCTGGCCGTAGCGGTTCATCAGCTGTTCCAGGACTTTTTGCTGCTCGGCCCGCCTGTGCTGCAGCTCGTCGAACTCGGCCTGGGCCAGGGGGATGTTGTCAAGGAGTTCAAGGTTATAGGCGATCTGACGGCGCAGACGCTCTTCCTGGGCCTGCAGTTCCCTGGCCTGGAGGTTGAACACATTTGTTCCCCGCTGCCTGGACCTGGGGCCCGTTGCCGCGGGTTGTTCCGGGGCTTCCCGGATGCTTTGCTCGAGCCGCTCGATCTCGGATTTGATCCGGACGACTTCGGGATAGGCCGGGCCGTAGCGCAGCAGCAGCTCGTCCAGACGCCGCTCCAGGGCGTCCAGCCGGCTCAGCTGGCCCTGCATGGGGTTGCCCTGTTCGTCAAAGGTGAGGGATTCTTCCATGGAGGCCCTGGAGAGCAGTTCGAAGCGCAGCATGGAGACCTCCTGGAGCCGATCCTCGAGCATGGCGATCTGTTCCAGCAGCTGGCCCGGGTCCCTGTTCAGCAGGTCGCCCTTTTGGACGCGCAGCTCCATTACGGCCGCGTCCGCGGCTTCCAGCCGCTCCCTGTGCACCTCGATCTGTTCGGCCAGAAACCTGAAGGCGTCGTAGGTGTCGTCACGGCCGGCGGAGATGTTTTCCTCGATGTACCGACGGATCAGGGTGTTCACGAAGTCGCGCGCCTCGCGGGGCTCCTGGTGCGTGAAGGAGATCACGAACAGTCCGTCGCCGGCCCGCAACCGGACGTTCATGGACCTGCGGACTTCTTCGATGAGTTCCTCGAGTTCCCTGTCGTTTCTGGCCTGCAGGTCCATGTTCAGCTCCCGCAACACCTGCAGAAGCATGGTCCTGCTCTGCATGGCCGTGGTCAGCACCCGGATCTTGGCGTCCATGGACGGGGTCACGGCTACGCCCTTCATCAGGTTGGCCATGACGTTTTCCTCGATGAAGACCGTGCTGCTGGCCTGGTACTTGTTGGTCTTGACCAGGCTGACCAGGATGGCCAGAAAGGTGATGAAGATCGTGATGAAAATGATCAGAAAACGCCGTTTATAGGCCAGGTACAGGTATTTCTTGTAGTCCAGTTGAGACTCGGTGGCGGTCATGGATGCTCCGGTGCGGGGGAGAGCTGAGTGCTGAGTGATTAATGATGAGTGATGAATGATGAGTCACAGACAGCAGGAAGACTATTAAGGGGACATTGCAAAAAAAAGTTGCGTCCATGTTTCTGGTTTGAAAGACGGATGTAACTTCTTGATTTTCCTTACTTCGTCATCGGTCATCCGTCCTCGGCCGAGTGCGAAAAAGATTTTTGTATACTCGGCGGTTAGAACAGCCCCTCGCGGACAATGACGTAGTCCCCGGGCCGGAGTTCGATGTTCTGGGTGGTGTCGCCCTGGAGCAGGTCCTTGGCGCGGACCGGGATGGTCGCTTCCTCGTCGCCCTGCTTGCGTATGATTGTGGTGCGATTTTCCCGGGCATAGGCGGAGAAGCCGCCGGCCTGCAAGATGGCCTCAAGCACGGTCAGCCCCTCTCGGTAGGGAATGAAGGTGGGATTTTCAACAGCGCCAAGAACATAGATGTTCGGCTCCCGCAGGGGGGGAACGAAGATGATATCGTTGTTTTTGAGCGGGATATCCTGGCTTGCATCGCCTTCAATGATCAGGGGGTGAAAATCCTCCCTGATTTTGACGTCTTCGCGGAGCACATAGGCTGCGCGAAGATCCGCGTTTTGCAGGTTGCCTGCGTTGCTCAGCATTTGCAACAGCGTTGTCGGTTGCAGCAAATCCTGTGCCCCGAGTCCCAAACCGCCTCCGAAGAAAAAAACCTTGCTGTTGGTGATCCTGTCCACCGACACCGTGACAATGGGGTTGCGGACCAGGGACTGCATTTTTTCTTCCAGTACTGCTTGCAGCTGTCCGGGCGTATGCCCGCTGGCCGGCACATCGCCCAGGCCGGGAATGGTGATCTTGCCGTCCGGCCGGACGGTGGCGGAAACGCTCAGTTTGGGTTCATCCCAGACGGAAATGCTCAATCCGTCCGAGGCGCCAATAATGTAATCATCGGCCAGGACCGAAAGCGGCAGGAACAGACAGAACAAAACGATCAGGATCAGGCGTTTCATGGGGGCTCCTTGATAATGTATATTCTTACCGGCTTCCCTCGCGGAACAGGATCACGCCGATGGTCCGGAGCATGATCCGGATATCGAACAGGATGGACATATTTTTTACATAATACAGATCATAGCGCAGTTTTTCAATGGCATCCTCCACGGAGGCGCCGTAGGGGTAGCAGACCTGGGCCCAGCCGGTCACGCCGGGCTTCACGTAGTGCCGTTCGGAATAGTAGGGGATCAGCTCCTTGAGCTTGGCCACGAATTCCGGGCGTTCCGGCCGCGGCCCCACCAGGCTCATGTCGCCCTGCAGGACGTTGAACAGCTGCGGGATTTCGTCGATCCGGGTCTTGCGCAGAAACCGGCCCAGCCTGGTGATCCGGGGGTCGTCCTGTTCGGCCCAGACCGCGCCGGTTCGGCTTTCCGCGTCCTGGCGCATGGAGCGGAACTTGATCAGGGTGAATTCCTTGTCGCCCTGGCCCACGCGGGTCTGGCGGAAGAACACCGGACCCGGGGAATCCAGCTTGATGAGCAGGGCCACCACGGGCAGCAGGGGCAGGGTCAAAAGCAGGCCCAGGCTGGCCGCGAACACGTCGAGCATGCGCTTGGCCACGCGGATCAGGCTGTTGAAGCGGAACCCGCTGGAAAAGATGAACCAGCTGGGGGTGATGTTTTCCAGGAGCAGCTTGCCCGTGACCTGCTCGTAGAACGTGGGCGCGTCCACCACCTCCACGCCGCTGACCTTGCAGCTGAGCATTTCCTGCAAAGGAAAGACGCCGCGGCGCTGGGACAGGGAAACCACCACTTTCTGGGCGCGCTGCTGCTTCACGGCGGCGAACAATCCATGGCCGTTGGGCACGATTTTCTGGCGGGGCACGTCCACGGGCTCGCACTCCAGATCATAATAGCCGGAGAGCACGTACTGCTGCCTCCGGGTGTCCACCAGCAGCCCCATCTGCCTGGCCAATGGGCCGGTGCCCACGATGAGCACCCGCTTGGCCAGGCCGGGAAACATGTGCATGCGGCGCAGGAACATATGCCAGACGATCTGCAGCCCCCCGAAAACAAACATGGCCAAAAAAAGCACGCCCCGGCCGTACATGGTGGACGGCAGCAGGTAGTACAGGGCCGAGAGCAGGAAGAAGGACAAAACCAGGCTGAAGGTGATGCGCATGAGCAGGGTTTTCAGGGTCATGTCCAAGCGGTTGTACATTTCCACGAAGAACGAGGAAAAAAGCATGGCCAGGGCAAAGGCCAGCATCTGTTCGGGCTGCCGGTGCATCGCGGGCGCCAGGGTTTCTCCGAAGCGCAGGATAAAAGCCGCGTACAGGGCCGACAAGGCCAGGACCAGGTCGCCGGCAATGAGGGTGAGTTGGAATCTGTTCATGGCGTTGCTCCAGTCCGGAAGTGTTTCCGGTTGTTACTCGCTTGAGCCTTCCAAATCGCGTTGCAGGTCGCAAGCTTGTTCGATTTCCGGAAAGCGTTCGCTTTCCAGGGCCTTGCTCACCTGCTCCAGGGCCTTTTCCTTCTCGCCCATGGCCTTGAAGGCCAGGGCCAGGTGAAAGCGCACCGTGGGGTGGTTCGGGAGCATGGCTACGGACCGCTGCAGCAAAGGCAAGGCCTCTGCGGCCCGGTCGTTCTCGATCAGGGCCAGTCCCAGGGTGTCCATGATCCCGGGATCGTTCGGCTCGGCCCGGAACGCCCGGGCCGCCAAGGGCAGGGCCTCGGCCTTGTCGCCGTGCCCCATGAGATACAGGTAGGCCAGGTTGTTCAAAGCCGGCGCATAGTTCTGGTTTTTCTCCAGAACCCGGCGGTGGGTTTCCACGGCCTGGGCGAATTTGTCCTGGGTCTCCAGCAGGGCGGCCTGGGCGAAGATGGCCGGGACGAAATCCGGGTCGATCTGCTCGGCCTGTTGATAGGTCTGCAGGGCCAGGTCCGTGTTGCCCTTGCGTGCATGCAGGTTACCCAGGCGCAACACGGCCTGGGGATTGTCCGGAGCTGTCTGGATGGCGGCCCGGATTTGAACCTCGGCCTGCTCCAGGTTGCCGATGATTTCTTCAATGGAAGCCGCAAACAAATACCCCGCGGGATTGTCAGGGCGCAGGGCGATCAGTTTTTCGGCCTGCTCCCTGGCTGTGGTCACGTCGCCTTTCTGGAGGTGGGCGTCCGCCAGCAGGCGCAGGCCGCTTTCTTCCTGTTGCGTCCGGATTTCCTCAAACAGGGCGATGGCCTGGTCAAACTCCTTGCGGGTGAGGTGCAGCCGACCCTTGAACTCCTTGAGCGGCAGGTTGTCCGTGGTGGCGGCAATGCCCTGGTCCAGGATGGCTATGGCCTGCTCCGACTGCCCCGCGCGGGCGTGGTATTCGGCCGAGACCAAAAAGGCCTGGGGTTGACCGGTCGCGCGGGCCTGCGCCAGGTACTGCTGAGCCTGGTCCGGCTGGTTAAGCAGGGCCGAAAGTCTGGCCGCTTCCAGCAGGGCGCGCAGGTTGTCCGGGACCTGCCCCAGGGCGGCCTGGTACTCCTCCAGGGCTTTGTCCGGCTCCCGGCGCGCCATGAAATAGGATGCAGCATTGTAATATGCGGGCAGGTAGGCCGGATCGCTTTGCTTGGCCTTGTCCAGCAGTTCCAGGGCCTCCACGGGCTCGTTTTGGGAAAAGCGGATGGCGGCCATGTTGTTGTACAGGACCGCGTCGGTTTTTTCGTTGCTGAGTCCTTCCCGCAAGAGTTCCAGGGCCTTGTCCGTCTCGCCCTGGCGCATGTGGTTGGCGAACTGGAGCATGCGGATCTGCATCTGGTCCGGTGCCACCTGGATGGCGGCGTCCAGGCTGGCCTCGGCGTCCTCGGCGTGACCCTGGCTGAGATGGAAAATGCCCTGCTTGAGATAGGAATCCACCAGGCCGGGATTAAGCCGGGTGGCTGTTTGCAAGGCTTCCATGCCCTTGTCGTGCTCGCCCCGGGCCATGTGGGCGCTGCCGAGAATATTGTGCGCCAGGGCATTGCCCGGCTCCTGGCGAATGATGCGCTGGGCCTCGTCAATGGCCGGATCCAGGCGCTGCTGCTGGAGCAGGATCTGAGCGGTCATCAGCCGGGCCTGCACAAAGTCGGGCCGCCGGTCCAGCACGGTGCGGAACTCGCTGACCGCGCTTTCCAGTTCGCCGGTCTGGTACAGGCTCAAGCCCAGGTAGAAGTGGTTCTCCAGGGATGGCTGGATGCTGTTGGCCTTTTGCAGGGCCACGATGGCCTCGGGAAAATTCTGTTCGTGGAAGTATTTCAAGCCTTCCAGGCTGAAGCCTTCGGCCCGGCGGGGGTGCTTTTCCCGCAGTTGTCTGCCCAGTTCGTCCACGGCTTCGACTTCGCCCCGATCCAGGCGGATCATGCCCAGGCGGTACAAGGCGTTGACGTCGTCGGGGTTGATCCGGGTGATGGCGGTCAAGGTTTCCAGCAGTTCTTCCACCTCACCGCGGCGTTGCTGGATGTCGGCCAGCAGGTACAAAGCCTCTGGATGGTCGGGCCGTGCGTTCAGGGTGGTGCGCAAATATTCCCGGGCCTGCTCAGGCTGCCCCTGGATCAGGGCGACCTTGGCCAGGCCGAGGTGGGCCTCGGGCTCGTCGGACTCAAGGGCCAGGACCTGGGCATAGCGTTCCTTGGCCTGTTCAAGATCCGCGGCGCGTCCTGAAATTTCACCCAGGACCAGCAGGGCCGAAACCGAGTTCGGGGCGCTTTCCAGGGAGGCCTCGGCCTCTTCCCGGGCCTGTTCCAGACGGTCCGTGTAGAGGTACACGCGGGCCATTTCCAGGGCGATATCCTGGTGGGAGGGGTTTTGCAGCCGGACCTTGCGCAGCTCCTGCTCTGCCAGTTCATACCGTTGCAGGGCCAGGTAGGCCCTGGCCAGCTGAAAGCGGGCGTCAAAAAAATTCTGGTCCTTTTCCAGGGCGTTGCGCAAGGCCACTACGGCGCCCTGGGGGTTGCCCTGCTCCAGGTGCGTGACGCCTTCGGCGTAGAGTTCCTCCTTGGTGTTGGCTCCGCAGGCGGAGACGCACAGCATCAGGGCCAGGAAAAGAAGTAAGGTTGTTCGCAGCAAGGGCACACCCTCCTCGGGGATGAATGGGTTCTTCATGGTCCCCTCCCCTTATCAAGAAGCGTGCCGCGCAACGCGGTCCTGGTTTTTTATGTAATATTCTGATATTGCAGGGAAAAAATCAGCACGATGAATCCGGTTTTTATGGTCTGTGAGCGGTGTATCCATAAAAGGCGGACAGGGGAAAACAGGGCCTCTGAAAAACCAAGGAAGTGGAAGAGGTTGGGGCGGGAAGGCAGTCCGGGAAAGGTGGACGAATTACCAAAAAATCCACTGCCCGGTGTGCAGGACATAAACGGCCAGGGCCAGGTTGGTCACCCCGTGGGCCAAAACGCATTGGGCCAGGCTCTTGGTTTTGTACAGCAGCCATGCATAGGCCAGGCCGGCCATGATTCCGGCGAGGATGAAGTGATGGGCCAGGCCGAAGAGCAGGGCGCAGATCAATAAGGAGGGCCAGGTGAACGCGCCCAGGGGAATTTTGGCAAAGGCCGGGTTGATGAGGTAGCGCAGCAAAAAGGAGCGCCAGAAGATCTCCTCCATCACCGGGACCACGAGCACGGCCCCGGCCATGCGCACCGCGATCATGGACCAGCGCAGAACACCGTCCGGGAAGACATGGGGATTGAACCCCGGCGGTTCGCTCAGCGCGCCATAGGTCCAGTCCATGTTGATCCAGAGGACAAAGACCGCCAGGCCCAGGCCGATGGCCCCCAGGGTCGGGCCAAGCCTGGCCAGATCGGCCCAGCGCAGCTCCGCGTAGGCCCGGCGCAGCAGGACCAGGACGATCAGGGCGGCCAAAGGCTTGAGCGGGCAGAGCAGGAGCAGGGCGGATTCCTGGATGCTGATCCAGCCCTTGTTGTCCAGAAAGCGCAGACCCTCTTCCAGGCCGATCACGGCCATGAACAGGGCAAAGGGCAGGATGCGCGGCCAGGCTTTGTCGTGCATGGGGCGGGACATTGCCAGAAGCGTGCCGGAGGGATGTGGTTGCCGGGGAAAAGATGTCGTGCCCTGACGGGCATGGTATCTCTCGCCCCCGAGCACGCATCAAACAGGGATGAGTGCTCGGGCAGGCTGCTTCTTCCATGAGAAGGCTTGTCAACGTCCGCCGTGGCGGACCACCTTTTAGCCTGCGAGCCCTGTTGAGCAGCCCCGATAAGTCATGCTTCCATTCGCACTCTTTGTGGGCCTTTGCCATTAGGTTCGGTGCACTGTGGGATCCTCATATTGGAAGCTGCCACCTTGAGCTCGGTCTTTGCGGTTGCCGGCAAGCAACTGGACCTGGACGCAAAACGCAGTCTTCCGGACGGGACTTTTCTTTATTGGG
>DSBL01000006.1 GCA_011049455.1 Desulfonatronum sp.
CCAAACGCATGGTATATGAAACTCGTGGACATGGCCGACCCTCCCGATGTTCGTTGGTGCGTTCATCGGAAAGTCTCCATGTCCACATTTTTTGTCAAAAGTACGCTTCAACCGGATGAACCCTTTTTATTTGGGAGTCGAGCATGCAACCTGTAGAAATCAAGAAAAATATATACTGGGTCGGCGCTGTGGACTGGAATCTCCGCAATTTCCACGGGTATTCCCTTGCCCGGCAAGGAACCACCTACAACGCCTACCTGGTCAAGGACGAAAAGACGGCCCTCTTCGATTCGGTTCCGGCCACGCACACTGAGGAGTTCTTGCACACCCTGCGCAGCATCATCGACCCCGCCGCCATTGATTACTTGGTGGTGAACCACGTGGAACCCGATCATTCAGGAGCGTTGCCCAAACTGGTGGAGCTGGTCAAGCCGGAAAAAATCTTCTGTTCCCCGGTGGGCAAGCAAACCCTGCTCAGCCATTATCACCGCGAGGACTGGCCCTATGAGGTCGTCCCCAGCGGCCAGACTCTAAACCTTGGCCAACGGACCGTGCATTTTCTGGAAACCCGGATGCTGCACTGGCCGGACAGCATGTTTTCCTTTTTGCCCGAGGACAAGCTGCTTATTTCCAGCGACGCCTTTGGCCAGAACTGGGCCGCCAGCGAACGCTTCGACGACCAAGTCGACCTGGGCGCCCTTCTGGATTTGTCCGCCAACTACTATGCCAACATCATCCTGCCTTTTTCTCCCCTGGTCCAAAAACTGCTCGCCAAAATCAAGGAACTGGGCTGGGAAATCGAAATGATCGCACCTGACCACGGATTCATCTGGCGCAGCCACGCGGCAGAGATCGTAGCCAAGTACGACCAGTGGAGCCGTCAAATCCCCGGCCGCAAAGCGGTCATCGTCTACGACACCATGTGGAAAAGCACGGAAACCATGGCCAAGGCCATTGCCGAAGGACTGATCAAAACAGGGATCAGCACGCGGATAATGCATCTGAAAAACGCCCATCACAGTGACGTCATGCCTGAAATCATGCATGCCCAGGCAGTGCTTTTCGGCTCTTCCACTCACAACAACGGCATGCTGCCGCTGGTGGCGGACATGCTGACCTACATGAAGGGACTCAAGCCTCAGGGCAAGATCGGCGCGGTGTTCGGCTCCTATGGTTGGAGCGGCGAGGCGGTGAAGCAGATCACAGAAATTTTGCAATCAGCCAAGGTGGAAATCGTGGTTGACGGCCTGCGCGTCAAGAATGTCCCCACGGTCCTGGATCTTGAGGAATGCATGGAATTCGGGAGCAAGGTCGCCCGGGAAATCATCGCCCGCGTCCCGGAATAATATCACCTTGTTGAACGCTTTGTTCTCCATAACCGCCCCATTGTGCCGTTTTTCAAAAACGCGGCCACCTGGTTGCGCAAAGGAATAATGGAGCACCCGGTTGCAACCCTCGGACGCTTTTGTTTTGCAAAATGAAAAAGTACCAGGATCAAAATCACACTTGACAAATTTTCGAAACCTCGCGTAATTGAGTGCTCTTTCAGTTCTGCACGAGGAGATTAGCATGAAAACGTTCACACCCACGCCGCAAGACATTGATCGCGCTTGGTTCGTGGTCAACGCCGAAAACAAGGTCCTGGGCCGGCTGGCGACCACCATTGCCACCCGACTGCGCGGCAAGCACAAGCCTGAATTTGTTCCGCACATGGATAACGGCGATTTCATCGTGGTGGTCAATGCCGCCAAGGTCAAGGTGACCGGGAACAAGCTGGACCAAAAAATTTACAATCGCCATTCCGGATACATGGGCGGACTGAAGCAAACCAAGTTACGCACCATGCTCCAAACCAAGCCCGAACACGTGTTGCAACATGCGGTCAAGGGCATGCTGCCCAAAAATCGTCTGGGACGCGCCCTGTTGAAAAAGTTGAGGGTCTATCCCGGAGCCGAGCATCCCCACGCGGCCCAACAGCCCCAAACCTTGGACATCTAAAAGAGGTTTATGCATGAGCAGTGATTTTTTTTACGGAACCGGAAGACGGAAATCCGCGGTGGCCAGGACCAGGATATATCCCGGCAGCGGACAGATCCTGGTGAACAACCGCCCCTTTGAGGAATACTTCCCCCGGGCAACGTTGCAAATGATCGTGCGTCAGCCTCTGAATCTGACCAAGACCCTCGGCAAGTTCGACATCAAGGCCACAGTGGACGGCGGCGGCGTGGCTGGCCAGGCCGAGGCCTTGCGGCACGGCATTTCCCGTGCGCTGTTGTCCTTTGACGTGGAATTGCGCCCAACCCTGAAAAAAGCGGGTTTTTTGACCCGCGACGCCCGCATCAAGGAACGCAAGAAGTACGGTCTGCGTTCCGCCCGCGCCCGCTTCCAGTACTCAAAACGCTGATTCCGCCCGCGCACCACGACGCATTCAGGCGAACCTCCTTGCGGAGGTTCGCCTTTTTTGTTTTTGTTGGGAATGCCTGCCGTCTACCGTTTCTTCAAGCATCTTGCGTCACCCCCGAAAAAAGCACGGAAACAGGTTCGCCTGGGTTTCAACAGGATTTATATCCTGCCCACCAAGGCAGGTTTGCTGTTTTTCGCCCTGTTGCTGACCATGCTGCTTATTTCCATCAACTACACCAATCCACCCGGCTATCTGCTGACCTTCCTGTTGACGGGCGTGGGACTGGCAAGCATCTTTCACACCCATCGAGCATTGTTCGGCCTGCTTGTCAGCCGTGCGCCAACCCGGTCGGTGTTTGCCGGCAAGACCGCGCACTTCCAAGTGGTGATCCGCAATCCTGACCCCTTATTCAGGCATGGGATTCGGATAACCTGGTCCGGCCTGGACCAGGGACCGATCCAGGACATCGCAAGCAAATCCGAGGCCCGTTTCTCCCTGCCCAAGCTCGCCGTCGCACGGGGGAAACTTACGGCCGGGCCGATCGTGGTGAGCAGCGTCCACCCGTTGGGCCTCTGCAAGGCATGGGCATCGGTGCAACTGGCCATGTCCTGCATCGTGTACCCCCAACCAGAAAAGAACGGACCCAAATGGTCGCCGTCCGCAAAGGTCTCGGCCGACTTGTCCAAAATCCTTTTGGAATCGTACCCTGCGGAACAGGACGGTGACGACTTCAGCGGATTGCGAAAGTATCGCCTTGGAGATCCTCCCCGGCAGGTGGCCTGGAAAGCCATGGCCAAAAGCAACACCTTGTATTCCAAAGAATTTTCATCTCAAGGCGAGGACACGGTCATCTGGTTGCAGTGGAAAGATGCAAACCAGGCGGAGATTGAGGCCACCCTGTCCCGGCTGTGCCGTTGGATTCTGGAGGCGGATAAAACCGGGCATCCTTATGGCCTGATATTGCCGAATCAGGAAATCTCCCCCACCACGGGACCAGCACACCTGGATTTGTGTCTGACAAGTCTGGCTGTGTTCCAGGACCATCCGGAGAATCCGTGAAAACCGCGCTGAATCGTGTACTTTTGCGATCAACAGGCCCCTGGCTGTGGGTGCTCACACCGTTGTTCCTGGCGGCCTTGCCCCATTTTCTTCGAACGCCTTTCTGGCTGGGCTTGGCATGCATGGGACTATGGCTGCTGCGCCTTGCCGCCGTTGACAGACCGCGCCTTGTCCCGACAAGACCCTTGCGCCTGCTGTTGGCCGCTGCATGCATCTCCGGGGTATACGCCTCCTACGGTTACCTGCTTGGGCCGGAACCCGGCACGGCCCTGTTGCTGTTGCTTTTAGCCCTGAAACCTCTGGAAACAAAGGGTTATCGGGACCAACTGGTCATCGTCCTGCTGACCTATCTGCTCATTTTACTGCATTTTCTCGCCAGCCAGAGTTTGCTTGCAGCAGGATACATGGCCCTGGTGATTTTTTTGAATACCGCAACCATGTTCGGCCTGGTCCATGGCCAAAGCCAAGGCAACCCCGGATTTCGCCTGCGCCAGGCGGCTATCCTGTTGATTCAGGCCCTTCCCGTGATGCTGCTTTTGTTTGTCCTTTTCCCGCGTTTTCCCGGCTCGCTTTGGGGACTTTTCCAGAAACCGCAAACGGCATTGACCGGGTTGAGCGAGACCATGAATCCCGGGGATGTAAGCAGGCTTACGCAATCCCCGGAAATGGCCTTCAGGGTTGCTTTTGAAGGCCAGTCCCCGCCAGCGAGTCTGATGTATTGGCGGGTCCTGGTGCTTTGGGAGACGGACGGCAGAACATGGCGTGTCGGCAAGTCCGATCCTGGGCATGGGCTGTGGAACATTACCGCGTCCCAGGAACCGATCCGCTACGTGCTGACCCTGGAACCCCATGGCCAAAACTGGCTGCCGGCCCTGGAAATGCCGCTGGAAATACCCGACAACGCCGAACCCGCGACGGACATGCGTTTGCGCTTGAAAGCCCCCATGCAACAGCGAACCCGGTTCTCCATGGCTTCCGCCCTGGGATACAACGTTGACGGCTTGCTTGCGAAGCAGAGGCGCCGCGCCCTTGCGCTTCCTGAAACCGGCAATGCCTTGTCGCGTTCCAAGGCTGAAACCTGGCGCTCCCAACTGTCCGGGGATCAAGCCATTTTCAACGCGGCCCTGGACATGTTCCGCGACGGCTCCTTTGCCTACAGCCTGACTCCGCCACTGCTCGGCCCGAACGCTGTGGACGACTTTCTCTTCAAAACCCGCGACGGCTATTGCGAACACTATGCCTCTGCCTTCACGTTTCTGATGCGCGCGGCCGGCATTCCGGCCAGGGTCGTTTTGGGATATCAAGGGGGAGAGCGCAACCCGCTGGGGGAATACTACATGATCCGCCAGTACCATGCCCACGCCTGGAGCGAGGTCTGGCTCTCGGGGCAAGGTTGGGTCCGGGTGGACCTGACTTCCATCCTGGCTCCTGAACGTATCCAGATCGGGGCCGGCGCCTTGGTCCCGGACATCGGCGTACCCGGCGTGCTGTCCGACCGTGAGATTGCCTGGGCGATCACTTTATGGCGCAATCTCACCCTTGGTTGGGACGCGGCCAATGCGCTATGGAATCAATGGGTTTTGGACTTCGGATCCGAACGTCAGAAGCGTTTTTTCCAACGTTTGGGTCTGAGCGGGGCATCCCGGCTGGAGCGGTTTGGGTATCTGCTTCTCGGCTTGGCCGGAAGCTGTCTTGCCGCCGGCCTGATCTACGGGGTGCTTCTGCTGCGGGCCAGACCGCGGCCGGATGCCCTGGACACGCTCTATGCCCGCTTCTGCAAGCGACTGGCCCGGGTGGGCATTGTGCGCCGAGCCAATGAAGGGCCCCTGGACTTTGCCTTGCGGGCCTCGGCCCTGCGGGCCGACCTGGCCGACACGATCATGGCCGTCAGCCAGGTCTATATGCGGCAAAAGTACGGGGCGAAACCGGAAACCGGGTCCATCAAAAAACTGGGTCGGCTGGTGCAGCGGTTTCGACCATGACGCATGCGATCCAAAAAATGCCTGAATATCGCACAGGACAGGTCAAACTTGTCATCCTTGGCCTGAAAGGCTAATTTTCAAGTGGACATTCCATCAGGAGGAACCTCCATGCCTTGGAAGACATACGCTGCTCTGTCGGCTCTGCTGATATTTTTCTGCGGCGCATCCGCGTCGGCCGAAGAGACGACCGTGGTGCGGATCCAGCGCCAATACGAAACCATCACCTCGTTTCAAGCCGATTTTGTCCAGGAACTGCGCGTGGCCGCCAGCCGCGAATCCGAAGAACGTCGAGGCGTTCTGTACTATCAAAATCCTGGACTGATCCGCTGGGAAACCTTGAGTCCAGAAAAGGAATTGCTCGTTGTCGGACCTGAACACGTATGGAACTACTTCGAGCAGGAAGAAACCGCCTATCGCTATTCCTCCGGCGATGTGCTGGGATCGGCCATGGTCTTGCGGATCCTCTCCGGGGAAGCTCGCCTGGATGAAGATTTTTTGACCGAAGAGGATTTGAGCGCTAACGCCGATTGGAAGTCAATCCGCCTGGTTCCGCGCCATCCTGAGCCCAATTTGGTGGAGGCCACAATCTGGGTCGATCCGCAAACCTTTGTCCTGCACCGGGTGCTGGCCCTGGATTTCTACGGCAACACCAACCAGATCACCTTGCAGGATTTGCGCATCAACCTGGATCTGGACCCTTCCCTGTTCACGTTTACTGTGCCCGATGGGGTTATGGTTCATGACAATAGGTAAGAAAGGATAGGCAGATGAATTGGATGCGTCCAACATTGGCAAAAAACAACTTATTTTTATTGACAATAATTTCTGTCTGCCTGTTTTTGGAAGCGGTTTCAGCCCATCCCTCGCCCAGATCCATCGAGGAGCTGGATCAAGCCATTGCCCAACAGCCCGACAACGCCCAACTTTTTTTTGAACGGGGCCAGACTCACATGGCAGGTCAAGCGTTTCCCAGAGCTATCCTGGATTTGGACCAAGCCCTGCGCCTAGACGCCGAATTCTTGGATGCTCTGGCCCTGCGGGGACAGGCCTACGGCGAATTGGGCAACTGGTCGCGGGCTTTGCAGGACTATACCACTCTCCTTGACAGGGAACCCGGAGACGAACAGGCCCTGTTCGGCGCAGCCCAAGCCAGACTGCAACTCAAGGACACCCATCAGGCCCTGGCGCACATCAATCGTCTCCTGGACATATCCCCGCGCCACATGCAAGCCCGGCTCATGCGTGGAAATATTTTCCTGGAGCAAAAAGAGTATCAACAAGCCCGCGGGGAATTTGACATGGTTCTGGCCCAGGACGGACAGCTTGCCGACGCCTATGTGGGCAGGGGCGTGGCCCTGCGGGAAATGGAATTGCATCCCGAAGCGATCCGGGACTTGAACCAGGCCGTTCGTTTGCAGCCCAACGCCAAGGCGTTCGTGGAAAGAGGCGTCGCATTCGGCCGAAGCGGGGAGCTACGGCATGCTCTGGACGACTTCAACGCCGCGCTCCAACTCTCGCCCAAGGCCGCAAACATTTATTTTCACAGGGCCACGACCTACTTCCTGGCCGGTGAACATCAAAAAGCCTTGGCCGACTTCGACCGCCTGCTGCTTCATGACCCGGACAATGTCCAGGCATTGCTGGGCAGAGGGCTGGTGCACCAACGACAGGAACGCTTTGACAGGGCCATTGAAGACTACACCCGGGCAATTCATCTGGACGAAAAAAACTCCGGCGCGTTGAACAACCGGGGAATGGTCTATTTGCAGACCGGCCAGTTGGCCCTGGGCTGCGCCGACCTGCTCAAGGCATGTGATCTGGGCCAATGCGCCACATTGGATTTTGCGCGCAAGGAAGGCTATTGTCCATGAACTTTTTTTGTTTTGGAGAACAAGACAAGCATGGCGCAGATACTCATCGTTGACGACGAGGACGACATCCGGACAACCTTGCGTGGCATTCTCGAAGACGAAGGCCACCAAATCCAGGAAGCGGACAGCGGCGAGGCCGGTCTGGAACTGCTCGGCCAGACTGACCCGGATCTCTGTTTCCTGGATATCTGGCTGCCCGGCATGGACGGCTTGCAGGTTCTGGATCACATCCGGGAAGCCCATCCGCATTTGCCCTTGATCATGATTTCCGGTCACGGAAACATTGAAACCGCTGTCACGGCTATTAAAAAAGGGGCCTTTGACTTCATTGAAAAGCCCCTGTCCCTGGAAAAGGTCCTGGTCACCACGGCCAAGGCCGTGGAGTTCAAGGAGTTGCGCCGGGAAAACATCGTTCTGCGCAGCCAGATCCGCAATGCCCGGGTTCAAAAACTCACGGGTCGATCACCGCTCATTCAGGAACTGGAAGAACAGATCAAACGCGTGGCGCCCACGGAAGCCTGGGTGCTGATCACCGGAGAAAACGGGACAGGCAAGGAAATCGTGGCTCGGTCCCTGCACGAGCTCAGCCACCGGAGCGCCAAACCCATGGTGGAGATGAACTGCGCGGCCATTCCGGAGGAATTGATTGAAAGCGAACTGTTCGGCCACGAAAAGGGTGCATTCACCAATGCGGACAAGGCTCAGACCGGAAAATTCGAACTGGCCCATACCGGGACCCTGTTCCTGGATGAAATCGGGGACATGAGCCTGAAGACCCAAGCAAAAATTTTGCGCATCCTCCAGGAACAACGATTTGAACGGGTGGGCGGCCGCAAAACCATCCAGGTGGATGTGCGGGTCATCGCGGCCACGAACAAGAACCTGGCCGAGGAAATCAAGACCGGCCGTTTCAGGGAGGACCTCTACTACCGGCTGAAGGTTTTCCCCCTGCATGTCCCGCCCCTGCGTCAGCGAACCGGGGACATCCCGCTGTTGCTGGACGAATTCATGGACGGACTGACCAAAACCCAGGGGTTCAAGCCGTTGCATTTCAGCCCGGAAACCATGCTCCTGCTGCAGGAGTACCCATGGCCGGGCAATGTCCGGGAGCTGAAGAATTTCCTGGAACGTCTTTGCATCATGTACCCGGGGCAATGCATCACCCCGGAGATGCTCCCGGCGGACATCGGACGGGGCAACATGTCCGCGCAACCATTCGGGGACGACAACCAATGGCCGGCGGACTTCAAAACAGCCAGAGCGCGGTTCGAAGCTCGGTTTTTGCAAGAAAAACTGGAGGAATGCGCGGGCAATATCAGCCGTTTGGCCGAAACCATCGGCATGGAGCGCAGCTATTTATACAGAAAACTGAAGGGGCATGGAATTCTGACCACCGAATAACCTTGCGACACCTGAATCATCCACCCCAACATAAGGACGAGTCATGACTTCATACAGCAAAACCGGCATTGTAGTGGTCATTGTGGTCCTCTTTGCCGCCGTGGGACTCATCCAGCAGCACATTTCCATGCACTCCATGGAATACGGTCCAGAATCCGATCCAGGCCCTGCCCTGCCCGACGTGCCCTCTGAGCTGCCCCGCCTGGTGAACCTGAAGACCGAAGCCTGCATTCATTGCAAACGCATGATCCCGGTGCTTGAGGAACTCCAGCGGCAATTCACCGACAAATTCACCATCTATACCTTTGATGTGCAGCGCAACCAGCGTGCGGGCACGGCCTTTGGCGTGATCCGCACCCTGCCGACACTGGTCTTCATGGATCAAGCCGGCCGGGAGTTGTTTCGCTTCGAGGGCTACATGTCCAAAGCCGAAATTCTGGACCGCTGGCGACGTCTCGGGCTGCAGGTATGACCCCTGACCCGCCTGCCATGTATCCGCCATAAGCTATAAGCTGCGCATGCCGTCATCTCATCCAAGCCGAACAAATCCGTGATCCAGCAAGGCAATCCCGATCAGAGCCGGGATCTATCCTCGCCGCTGGGCACGTATCTCTGGAAAATCTTCCCTTTTGTCGCCCCCTACAAGGCGCGCATAGCAACCGGACTGGCTCTGAACACCATGGCCCGCCTCTTTGATCTGCTCCCTTTGGTGATCATCGGCCAAGTCGTGGATGCAATCACCAACAGGGACGCTCCGGGAGCGGAACCGCATTTGCTGATCTGGTTCGGGGCGGCCGTGATGGGGACGTATCTGGCCTTGGCCGTGTTCCAGAGCCTCAGCGATTATTGCCTGGACTCCATGGCCCAAAGGGTGCGACACGACCTGCGGTTGGCCATCTACGACCACATGCAGGGTCTGGACGCCGGATTCTTCGAAGAACGCCAAACCGGCGACCTTTTGGCCGTGGCCTCCAATGACGTGGACAATTTGGAGCACTTTTTCTCGGACGTGACCACAAGCATGGTCCGGCTTGTGATCACTTTTACCGGGGTCTACGGGTTCCTGTTCTGGCTTGACTGGCGGCTGGCCCTGCTGCTTCTGGCGCCTCTGCCCTTTGCCGTGTTCGCCGTCCGCTTCTTTGCCACCAAGGTTCAGCCCCAATACCGCAAGGCTCGTCAGGCCGTGGGGGAAATCAACAGCGCCTTGGAGAACAACATCCGGGGCATCGGAGTGATCCAGGCCTTCACCGCGGAGCAGGAGCAGCTCCGGTTGGTCGCGCAGCGTTCCCTGGAGTATGCGAACGCGGCCGTTGCCGCCGCTTGGGAGCGGGCCAAGTTCATCCCCCTGATCTATCTCGTAGCCGGAGTCGCCTTTGCCCTGCTGATCACCGTGGGGGCCGGCATGACCGCCGCGGAGCACGGCCCGAGCCTTGGAAGCTTCACCACCTTCATCTTGTTCGCGGTCCGCCTGGTCCTGCCCCTGTTCGTATTCGGGATGCTCATCAACCACATCCAGCGTTCAGAAGCCTCGGCCAGGAGGATATCCAAGCTTTTGTCCACGCAACCCAGGGTCAAGGACAGCCCCGCCGCCAGGACCCTAAACGCCGAGCCAACAAGCCTTGTCTTTGAAAACGTTGATTTCGAATACCTGCCGGGCAAGACGGTGTTACGCAAAATCAATTTTTCCCTGACCCGTGGCCGGGTGCTCGGGATCGTCGGCCCCACCGGGGCGGGCAAGAGCACCCTGATCAAGCTGGTGCTGCGCTATTACGACCCGTCATCCGGAGAAATCCTGATCAACGGCCGCTCCCTGCCCGCCATGCAGATAAAAAGCTTCCGGCGCCACGTGGGCTACGTATCCCAGGACGCCTTTCTGTTTTTCGGCACTGTGACCGAAAACATCCGCCTCGGTTCCCCCGAGGCGGACATGCAAGAGGTGCGTAACGCCGCTCATGTGGCCGGGGCGGACGAATTTATCAGCGACCTGCCCCAAGGCTACGACACCCTGATCGGCGAGCGGGGCATGAAGCTTTCCGGCGGGCAGCGCCAGCGCATCTCCCTGGCCCGGGCCGTGTTGCGCGACCCACCCTTGATGCTTTTGGACGAAGCCACTTCCGCGGTGGACACCCGTACCGAAGAACTGATCCAGGCCAACCTGTTGCGCTTCAAACAAGGGCGGATGACCGTGGCCGTGGCCCATCGTCTATCCACAGTCCGCCACTGCGACGAAATATTGGTGCTCATGGACGGGGCCATCACTGAAAGGGGCACACACGAAAGCCTGCTTTCCCTCGGTGGGGTGTACGCAGGCCTGTGGCGTGTGCAAAGCGGCGAGGTCAACGCCGAAGACTGAGCTGAGCCGACAGGGCCGCGCCCCAAAGTCCGCTGTCCTCGTTTGTGTTCAGGGACACGGGGATGGATTGCAAAAGGCGGCCGTACGCAGGGCTGTTGACGAATTCAGCCATGAACGCCGGATCCAGTACAAGGTTGGGGTTTTTCGCAGCTACCCCGCCGGTCACAAAAATGCCGCCCATGGCCAGCACTGCCAGGGCGAACTGGCGACTGGCACGGCCGTAAAACCTGGCAAACCAGTCTTGTACAGGCGAATCCGGGGTCAAGGCCGATGCAACCCGGGCCGGCTCAAGCTCTTCCTGGAAATGATAGGCATGCAGCAAGGTCAGGCCACGCCCCGAGACCACCACGTCTGCATGGATGTATTCCAGACCGGTGCGCTCCAGCAAAAAACGCTCATAGTCCCGTTCAGCCTTGCCCGAAAAGGCAAAAGCCATGTGCCCGGCCTCGGAAGGCAAAGCCTGCAGGCTGTTTTTGCCGCGGATCAACAGGCCGTGCCCCAGGCCTGTGCCCGCCCCGATGACCGCGACAACCCCCTCGCCCCGGACAACGCTTGGGTTGATCACCACGGCCTGGGCCGCAATACCGGTTCCGCAGGCATAGGCCTGGGCTGCGAAATCATTGAGCAGCGTCACCTGTTTTGGCAGGCCGGCAAGATCCGTGGTGCGCAGGTCGATCTCCCAGGGGATGTTCGGCGGCTTGGCAAACACTCCTCCCTGCACCGCGCCGGCCACGGCCAGGGCGGCGGCGCAACAGCGCGGCAACAACCTTCCCAGGGGACCCTGCTTGAGCAAAACAAGGAGTTCGGCAAAGGAAGCTGCCTGGATGGTGGGAATACGCACGGACTGGTCCAGGCGCAATTGCCCTGCATCATCGGAGAATACGGCAAAACGGCTGGAGGTTCCGCCGATGTCTGCCGCAAGAAGGGTGACGGGTTTCCTGGGCATGGAGCTCTTAAAGCCTGTCTTTCGAAATACCGGAATCCACGATACCCATTGACCGGTCACGGGTCAAAGGGCTACTCCACAGAAAAATTCCGCTTCCGGGAAGAGAGAACCGTCCTCTGCGCCCGCCACGGCTTTCGCTTTCCGGAAAAACAATCGGATCACCTCAACACGAAACACCTTGATGGGGAATGTCATGCACATACAAAAAAGGATTTTGGTCACCGGCGGAGCCGGCTTCCTCGGCTCCTGGCTTTGCGAGCGGCTCTTGGAGCAGAACTGCATGGTCCTCTGCGTGGACAATTATTTCACCGGTACGCGCATGAACGTGGAACATTTGCTGAGCAACAAGCATTTTGAGATGATGCGCCACGACGTCACCTTCCCGCTGTTCGTGGAAGTTGATGAAATCTACAACCTGGCCTGCCCGGCTTCGCCCATCCACTATCAGCACGACCCGGTCCAGACCACCAAAACGTCGGTGCACGGAGCCATCAACATGCTCGGCCTGGCCAAGCGCACCAAAGCCAAAATTTTCCAGGCCTCCACTTCCGAGATATACGGCAACCCCTCGGTTCACCCCCAGCCGGAAACCTATTGGGGCAATGTCAATCCCATAGGCCTTCGCTCCTGCTACGATGAAGGAAAGCGCTGCGCCGAAACCCTGTTTTTCGACTATCACCGCCAGCATCGGCTGCGCATCAAGGTGGCCAGGATTTTCAACACATACGGCCCGCGCATGCATCCCAACGACGGCAGGGTGATTTCCAATTTCATCGTCCAGGCTCTGCGCAATGAGCCCGTGACCATCTACGGCGACGGCTCGCAGACCCGTTCATTCTGTTATGTGGACGACCTGATCGAAGGCTTTTTGAAGCTCATGAATTCTCCGGACGAATTCACCGGACCGGTGAACCTGGGCAACCCCGATGAATTCACCATCAAGGAATTGGCGGAACAAATCGTAGCCATGACCGGATCATCTTCGGAAATCGTATACAAGCCTTTGCCGAAAGATGATCCTGAACGCCGCCGCCCGGACATCTCCCTGGCCAAAAAGCATCTGGACTGGGAGCCCCGGGTCAAGCTGAAGAACGGACTGGACAAAACCATCGAGTATTTTCAATGGCTGTTGAAGAAACACGACCCTGCCCGCACAACGGCATGAAAAACTTGGATTTATAAAAGAGACGGGAACCATGGAGCAAGTTGCCTCAAACCAGCGCGACACCCTCTATTTGTCAGCTCCGGTAAATGCCCTGGTGGAAGGCATTTACCGCCAGGATACCACCCTGGGTGAACTTCAAAAACACGGAAATTTCGGCCTGGGGACCTTCAACGACCTGGACGGGGAGTTGGTCCTTTTGGGCGGGAATGCCTATCAGATCACGGGAACCGGCCAGGTGCGCAGGGTAGGCGATGAAGTGCGCACTCCCTTTGCCTGCGTGACCTTTTTCCGAGAGCTGACCTTTGAGGACGTTTCCACCGGGTTCAGCGATCTCCAGGCATTGCTGGCGCTCTTGGAAACGGTCTTTCCGTCCCCGAACATGATGTACGCCCTGCGCATCGACGGGGACTTCGAATTCGTGCGCACCCGCTCCGTGCCCAAGCAAGAGCATTACCGGCCCCTCGTGGAAGTGACCAGGGATCAGCCCACTTTTGCCATGACCAACCTTCCCGGAACCTTGGCCGGATTCTACACTCCCGAATTCATGGCTTCCCTGGTCGTGCCCGGCGTGCATCTGCATTTTCTCTCCGAAGACCGGCAGTCCGGCGGGCATCTGTTGCAGTGCCGGGCCGTCCGGGCGCGCATCGGCGTCCAGATTCTGCGCAGCCTGCGCATGGACCTCCCCGTGACCATGGATTACTTGACCGCAGATTTCCAGCGGAACGTCGCCAAAGACCTGAACCAGGCTGAAACTGATCCGAGCACAACCTGATTCGGACCTATACAGCAGGATTTGTTTTGGAAATTTTTCTTGATGCGCATGCTTGTGACCCATTGCGCGCAGTCAACCAAAGGAGGCTCAATCATGGGCATGTTGAAGGAGTTCAAGGAATTCGCCATGCGGGGCAATGTCGTGGACATGGCCGTGGGCATCATCATCGGCGGGGCGTTCGGGAAAATAATTACTTCACTGGTCAACGACGTGATCATGCCGCCCATCGGCCTGCTCCTGGGCAACGCGGATTTTTCGGAACTGGCCATTACCCTTGCGCAGGAAACAGCGCAGGCCGAGGCAGTGACCATCCGCTATGGAGCGTTCATCAATTCGGTCCTGGATTTCGTGCTTGTGGCCTTTGCCATCTTTTTGGTCATCAAGCAGATGAACCGGTTCAGACGCAAAGAAGAACCGCAGCCCGAGGAAGCGACCACCAAGGAATGCCCGAAATGCCTTTCCGCAATTCCGCTCAAGGCCACACGCTGCCCGCACTGCACTTCGGAATTGTGATCCGGCCAGCGCCGCCGGGTTTATGGGCAATCCGAACAAATTGAAACACTTTTAACCAACAGGCGGGAAAAAGGCCGGGCAATAAAAAAATCAGGCCGACCGTCAGCGGCACGCGGACAAAATCCGCTGAGGATAACAGCGCGACCTGCTGAAACCATACCAGCGGGAAGGCATCGCTTTCACGGGCGTCTTGCACGCCATCAATGCGTCACGGCCCTCGGCATCAAAGAATCCAGCGCTTCTTGATATTCCAGAGGCTGAGCATGAACAGACCGATGCAGAATGCTCCCAAAACGGCCAGATCAGTGGAAAAGGGCAGCACGTGTCCGCCATGGACCGCGCCGTGCAGCACATCCGCGCCGTAGGTCAAGGGAAGCGCATACGAGAGCGGTTTGAGAAACACCGGAAGTTTGTCAATGGGAAAAAACAGGCCGCACAAAAAAATCATGGGAAAACGGAAAAAATTGGAAAAGGTCTGGGCTTCGAAGACCTCGCTGACCGCCACCGCGATGGTTAAACCCAGAAACGTCGACACCACGGCGATCAGGAAAACAGCAGGAACAAACACGCCCCAAGCCACTTGTGAAAGATCAACGAGAAACGCCGCCATGGCCACGGGCACGAAGGCGTTGGCCGCGCCGAACAGAATCGCCCCGCTGGTCTTGGCCAGCATCAATACTTCAAGGGGCAAGGGAGCCAGGAGCAGTCGCTCGAACGAACGGTTTTTCTTTTCAAAGGTGACGGTCACCGCAAGCATCGATGTGGTGCCGAACAGGATGGACACGGCCACCACCCCGGGAAGAACGGCCGGGATGCTTCCCAGTCCGCTGCCGGACTTGATGAAAAACATGCCAGTCCAGGCCAGCGGGAAAACCAGCCCCCAGCTGATGTTCGGCGGCTTCAAGTAATAGGTGCGCATGTCCTTGAGAAGAATGTTCCAAAAGGCGATCCACAACTTCATCGGCCCCCTCCCCTTTTTTCTTTCTCTTTGCGCATCACCTCCGCTGCCAGCCCGGTGATCTTGATAAAAACATCCTCCAGGCTGGGCTTGATTTTTCGGGCTTCGAACACCTCGATGCCCTGATCCTCCAAAAAACGCACCAACGGTCCCACGTGGATCGGCCCATCGGCCTCCACGCGGACCACCCCCTGCTCAGGGGTCACGAACGTCAACCGAGGAAATGCTTCGGTGAGTCCGCCGAGCATGTCGCGGAAACCATTGGAGCACGAGATGTGGACGACATGTTTTTCCCGGACCGGCTGGACAAGATTTGCAATCGTGTCGATCTGGACAATGCGTCCGGAGACGATAAAGGCGATGCGGTCACAAAGCCGCTCGGCCTCTTCAATATAGTGGGTGGTCAGGAAAATGGTCGTCCCGTTTTCGTGCAGTTTTGCGACACGTTGCCGCGACTGCCGTGCGCTGGCCACGTCGATGCCCGTGGTGGGCTCGTCCAAAAACAGGATTTTGGGACTGTGGATGATTCCGGCGGCAATGGTCAACTTGCGTTTCATCCCTTTGGAATAACCCGCGAACCTGCGATCCGCGGCCTCGGCCAAGTCAAAAGCCTCCAGCAGCTCACGCGCCCGCGCCCGGCGTTCCGTCTTGCCCATCCCGTACAGCGCGGCGCAGAAGCACAGATTGTCAAAGCCGGTCAACTCCGGATACAAATTGCTTTCATCCGGGACAACGCCAATGAGATGCTGCGTGGCTCGGGGAGTTTTTATGCAGTCTATGCCCTCGATACGGATGGCGCCCGCGTCTGGTCGAGCCAAGCCGGTGAGCATGTTGATGGTCGTTGTCTTGCCGGAACCGTTCGGGCCGAGGAAACCGAACAATTCTCCGGGCAACACCTTGAAATCAACCCCGGCCACGGCCTGCACCTCGCCAAACCGCTTGGCCAGTCCTCGCACCTCAATGGCGGCGTTGTTGATTTTTTTTGCCGGTCCCATTTCTCGGCTCCCTGTTGAAGCATATTGCGGATGTCAATCTTCGCTCCGAAAATTGATCCGGACCCGCCCGAACCAGGCCGCCCTTTGCCTTCGTCCCTGCCAACCGTCGGGATAAACAGCGCCGGACAAGGCAGAAAAAAACATCTCCCGTCCAATTGATGCTCAAGGGGCAGACATCATGCCTTGGAGAGGACGATAATCAAGGCAACCATCATCCCCCCGGCTAACGCCACCAGGCTGAATCTCTTCTGCTCCTGCTCCGCGCGCGGCAGAAGGTGGGTGGCGCCGACATAAACCAAGGCCCCGGCCGAAAGCGCGAGCAGCGCGCCAAGGGCGTATTGTTCAATTTCATTGATCAGCGGATAGGAAACCAGCATGCCCAGCGGCGTTGTCGCGGCGGCCGCGATGAAGGCCAGAATCATGGCTTTGCGTTCCGTGAACCCTCCGCGCACGAGCAGCAGGTAGGTGATGATGCCTTCCGGAAATTCGTGCAAAACCATGCCTGTGGTGGCAAGATACCCGGTCAGGATGCTCACGCTGAACGTGATGGAGTAGATGAACCCGTCGATAAAGGAGTGAAAGCCTATGGCCAGCATGGGCACGATCCCGATGGCATACTCCTTCTTGTTCGGATCCCTCTCGCAGACAAATGCGGTCAAAAAACGATTGAACAGATGCAGCCCGAAAAAACCTGCTAGAAGCCAGACCGGGGCCTGCGCATTCATATCCAAGGATTTGGGAATGATGTGGAGAAATGACGCCGAGATCAGCACTCCTGCGGCAAAACACATGAAGTAGGTGGTGTTTCGCTGTCCCCAATCGGCAAACCGATGAATCGTATAAATGCCCAGCGACGTCACCAGCGCCGCCAGCATGCTGACGCCCAGCGCGGTTTGAAAGGTGTTTCCCATGATCAATGTTCTTTGCCTGCCAACAAACGGATTGGTCCAGCCCCGGCACTGAAGTGTTTTGTTGCCATGGCCGCATGTGCATGCCCAACGAGGCCTTTCTGCGTCCCCGGATCAATGTACTAAGTGACCCGGCAAAGAGTCAAACCTGAATCCGTAATTTTTTCTTTGGCTGGACACCGTTGTGATGTTTTCGAGGCTTTTTCAGCCCACCTCTTCAGTTGCCAACGCACAAGAGGCTGGTAATTGGGCTAAATTGGCATGAA
>DSBL01000026.1 GCA_011049455.1 Desulfonatronum sp.
GAATATGTCAAAGAGCTTGCCGTCAAAGCCATCGAGAAACGGCACCTGCAAAAAAAGAATGATGACGACTTGGCGTTGGCTGCCTAACGTGAGGGCCGCTACAAAGCGCTAAACTATTACGGACAAGCGTGTTTTCGCCGGGAGAATGTCATGGCCGCCATTATCTACGATCCAGTGCAGTTTTTTAAAAAATTGGAAAAAATGGAAAAAGCCGGAGGAAAAGCAGGCGTCGCCGCCCGTCAGGCCAGGGAGCTCATCCAGGACATGGCGGACAAGAATCATTTGGACCTGAAGCAGCGCAGCAAGCTGACCCTGAACGGCGAGGCCAGGATCGAGAACTGCCAAAAATTCCATCTGGTCAACGGCTATCGGCTGGTTTTCGTCAGAAACGGAGGCTGTTTTATTTTCCTGTTCCTGGGCTCCCATGACGAGACCGACGCCTGGATCAAGAACAACAGCGGGTTCAGGCCGGACTTTTCCCAGGGCGAAATCGTGCCTCGCTCCAAGCCGTATGCAAAACATGTCCGAAACCACAGGGAAGATCAGCTGGACTTTCCCCATGACTACGACAAGCCCTTACATGAATTCATCGACCAGAAAACCCTCCGTGAAATCTTTCCGGGCATCAGCGCCCAGCCGCGAAACGAACTGAGCTGCCGCTGAGCGCCCTTTCCCCGGTGATTGCCGCGGCACCTGCGCCAAGCAACGTCCATCGGGCACAGGACGCAGAGCGAGACCCATACCGCCATTTGCGCGACTCGCCCGCCAGGCTTCATGGCCTGACATGTCAGGGTATGAACATCTTTCGGTTCAATCAAAATTATCTATCGATTGAGTATTTTCAAATAGCCGAAATCGATTGGCCATTGCCTGATTTTTCCCCTAATAATGTATTATTGGTGGTCGTGCCGGACAACAAGAATTTTTCCGGCGTTAATCCAACGGTAATTACTCAGCATTCGGCCATATCGGCCTTATCGTTAGGCGATGACGGCATGGTGCAGAGTAGTTGCATCCAACAAATGGAGGGATGAGAACAATGCTGAACACAAAAGGGATCTTTTTCACGGGGGTTGCTCTGCTTTTCCTGTTGTGCGCTTCGCCACTTCTGGCCGCCGATCTGGATCGGTTCGAAGGATTGGAAGGCTCTCTGGACATTGCCGGCGGCACGGCCCATATCCCGGTGATGAACGAGGCGGCCAAACGGATCATGTCCTTTAATCCCAAGATCCGGATCACCGTGGCCGGCGGGGGCACCGGCATCGGCGTGCAAAAGGCCGGCGAGGGATTGGTGGACATAGGCAACACCGGTCGCGCCCTGTCCAAGGAAGAGGTGGCCAAATTTGGACTGCAGTCCTTTGACTTTGCCATTGACGGCGTGGCGCCCATCACGCACCCGGGCAATCCCGTCAGCGGCCTCGCGGCTCAACAGATCCGGGACATTTTCGCCGGCAGGATCACCCGCTGGAACGAGGTGGGCGGACCGGACGCGGCCATTCACGTCTACGGCCGGGAGGAGGCCAGCGGCACGCATGAAGTCTTTTGGGGCAAGCTGCTGAACAAGGAGGCCATCATCGGCAGCGCGAACATCATCCAGTCCAACGGGGCCATGAAGGTGGCCGTTTCCCAGGATGCCAACGCCATCGGCTACATGAGCATCGGCCATATTGACGACAGCGTGAAGGCCCTGGCCGTGAACGGGGTCACGCCCTCCCAGGAAACGGCTGTTGACGGTTCATACCCCGTTGTCCGGCACTTGTTCATGAACACCAAGGGCGAGCCCAAGCCCCTGGCCCGGGCGTTCATCGACTACATCCTGAGCGAGGAGGGCGCGGGCATCGTCAGTGCGGCCGGATACATCCCGGTGCGCTAGTCCCGCATATCCTCGATTTCCATGGCATCCGAAAAATGGATCCGGCGTCTGCTCTGTGCCGCCGCGATGGTTTCCACCGCGGCGGCATTCTGCATTCTGCTGGTTCTGATCCATCTGGTCCTGCCCCTGTTCACATCTGGTGGACTGGGTACGGTTCTCTCATGGCAGTGGCTGCCGTTTCAGGGTCAATTCGGCATCCTGCCCATGGTCGTGGGTTCGCTGCTGCTGTCCCTGGGCGCCTTGGTTGCCGCCACTCCGCTGGCCGTTGGCGTTTCCTGCTTCGTGCAGGTCTTGGCGCCGGACAAGGTCAGGGGAGCCTGCCTGGCCGTTGTCCACTACATGACCAGCATCCCCACGGTGATCTACGGGTTTGTCTCCGTATTCCTGCTGGTCCCGCTGATGCGCCAGTGGTTTGACCGGGGTACGGGTTTTTCCCTGCTCACGGCCATGATCGCCCTGACCCTGCTCATCCTGCCGACCATCGTGCTCGTGTTTCACGCCACCCTGCGCGAAGTGGACCGCACGGCCCGGGCCACCTGCGCCGCGCTTGGCTTTTCCAGACCTTCCTATATCCGGCGGGTACTCTTGCCCCTGTCCAGGCGCGGACTGCTGGCCGCGGTGATCCTGGGGTTCGGGCGGGCCGTGGGGGACACCCTGATTTCCCTGATGCTCGCGGGCAACGCACCCATGATCCCCAGTTCGGCCCTGGACTCCATCCGCACCCTGACCGCGCACATCGCCCTGGTCGTGGCCACGGACAGCCAAAGCACGTTCTATCATTCGGTGTTCGCTTCCGGCCTGATCCTGTTTCTGATCATGATCCTGATCAACTTGGCCCTGCGCAGGCTGGGCAGTTCCCTGGCGCCATGACATCCGCGCAAAAACGCCGACTGGCGGACGTCGCCACCCTCGCCCTCTGCTGGGGCGCGGCAACGGGCACGGTCCTGGCCGTCCTGGCGGTCATGGGCTTTCTCATCTGCCGGGGGACGGGCACACTGGGGATGGAACTGTTCTTCGGTCAGGTGCACTGGCGGGACGCCCTGACCGGAGCCCGTCCGGTCTTTGACGGGCTCTGGCCCGCCTTTGCCGGGACCTTGATTTTGGTGGTCCTGTCCTGCCTGATGGCCGTGCCCGTAGGCATTGCCGGGGGGATCTATCTTTCCGAATACGCCACCAAACGCTTCCAGAGCGTGGCCGGGTTCGCCGTTGACCTGATGGCCGGAATCCCGTCCATTGTCATGGGATTGTTCGGGTTCAGCATGGTCGTGGTTTTGCGAAACACGTTCGCTCCCCAGGCCAAGACCTGCCTGCTGCTGGCCTCTTTGTGCATCGCGTTGTTGATTCTGCCCTATCTGGTGCGCACCACCCAAAACGCCCTGTCCGGGCTGCCCGACCATCTGCGCCTGCTGGGTCCCAGCCTGGGATTCACCGCATGGCAGAACACGCGCCACGTTTTGCTGCCCTCGGCCGGCCGGGGCATCCTCAGCGGCGTGATCCTGGCCATGGGCCGGGCCGCCGAGGACACCGCCGTGATCCTGCTCACCGGCGTGGTGGCTCGGGCCTTTCTGCCCCGAAGCCTGTGGGACAAATTCGAGGCCCTGCCCTTTCGGATCTATTATCTGGCCGCCGAGCACCGCTCATCCGCGGAACTGGACCAGGCCTTCGGCACGGCCCTGGTCCTGCTGATGCTCACCGGAGCTTTGTTCGGTACTGCTTTTTTCATTCAAAGAACCATGGAACACCATTGGAAAAAATAATGGCATTTCAAGAACCCTTTCTGGACATGCGTGATGTGACGGTCTCCTTTGACACCAAGACGATCCTGGAGCGGATCAATCTGCGCCTGAACTCCGGCGAACTGGTCATGATCGTGGGGCCGTCCGGATGCGGCAAAACAACCCTGCTGCGGGCCGTGAACCGCTTGAACGAGGAGTATCCGGGGTGCGTAACGCAAGGCCGGGTTCGAATCCGCATTCAGGACAAATGGCTGGACTGTTCGACCAGGGATTTTCCCTTGATCGATCTGCGCCTGCGCGTGGGCATGGTCTTCCAGCACCCCAACGTGCTGCCCTTTTCCATCCGCAAGAACCTGACCCTGCCTTTACGGGTCTCATTGGGCCTGGACAAGGATGAAGCGGAGCGGCGCGTCCAGCAGGCCCTGGAGGATGTCTGGCTCTGGGACGAGGTCAAGGACCGCCTGCGGGACAACGCTTTGACCCTTTCCGGCGGACAGCAGCAGCGGCTCTGCCTGGCCCGGGTCCTGGCCCTGGACCCGGCCATCCTGCTCCTGGACGAGCCCACGGCCTCCCTGGACTTCAAGGCCACCCAGAAAATCGAGGCTCTGTTTCAGTCCCTCAAGGAGCGCTACGCCATCCTCGCCGTGACCCACAGCCTGAGCCAGATGCGCCGCCTGGCGGACCGGGTGCTTGTCCTGCGTAACGGCGAACTTGTTGCGGAGCTTGGCCGGGAGGAATTCGAAGACCAGGAAAGTTGCCGGGCGATCATGGAGGAGTATTTTTGATGACACAGCTCATTCTTGATCAGCGCAAGAACAGCCTTGACTTCTGCGGCGAGGCCGGCAGCACATGGCCGATGATTTCGGCCATGTCCCCGCCATCCAGGAGCATGGCTCGGGCCTCGGAGACATGGTGCTCGGGTACGCCCAGGACCAGCCCCCCGGAGGTCTGGGCGTCAAAGACCAGATCTGTTCGCAAGGCATCGCAGTTTGGTTCCACGTCCACCAGGGAGGAACAAAACCGCTTGTTGGCGAAACTGCCGGCCGGAATCATGCCCATGGCCGCCAAGTCCAGGGCCTCCTGCAGAATGGGCACATCTGTAAGCTGCAGTTCAATGCGCACGTCCGAGGCCTTGGCCATTTCCAGCAAATGCCCTCCCAGGCCGAACCCGGTAACGTCCGTGGCCCCCTTGAGCTTCAATCGCCTGATCACCTCGGCCCCGGTCTTGTTCAGGCGAGCGGCCCACTGATACAAAAGCCTCTCCATCCCATCCGCGCCCGGCAATTCGCCCTTCAATCCGGTGGCCAGCACCCCGGTGCCCAAGGGCTTGGTCAGGAAAAGAACATCCCCGGGCCGCAGCCCGCCGTTGGTGGCAAAACCGTCGGGGGCCACCATGCCGGTCACGGACAATCCGTACTTGATCTCCTTGTCCTCCACGCTGTGGCCGCCGGCCAGAACCGCGCCGGCCTCGGTGATCTTGTCCAGGCCTCCGCGCAGGATGTCCTTCAGGATTTGTTTGGAAATTTGCTTTATTGGGAAGCAGACGATGTTCATGGCGCAATAGGGATACCCGCCCATGGCGTAGACATCGGACAGGGAATTGGCTGCGGCGATCTGCCCGAACCAGTACGGGTCGTTCACAATGGGCGTAAAAAAATCCACGGTCTGGACCAGGGCCATGTTTTCCGGAAACCGCAGGATCGCGGCGTCCTCGGCCTGGGACGTCCCGGAGAGGATGCGGTCGTCGCGGGAGATGGCGAGATCCGCTAGAATTTCCTCCAGGTCCCCTGGAGGGATCTTGGACGCTCACCCGGCTGCGGAAACCGTGCTTACCAGGGAAAATTTTTCTTTTTCATTTCCAGACATGGGCACTCCGAGAGTCGTTTATGATCATCCAGCCGTGCAAGGGGCGTTCATGCCCGAATGCACGGCGCTATTTTGAGGAAAGGCGCGCGCCTCTCCTCGGGGTTTTGCGCTTTGGTTCGGATCGTTAGGTCGTCCGCGTTGAAACGCCGAGGGACGACGCCTGCTCGAGCAAAAATTCCAAAAAATACCGCGTGGCCGGAAACTGATGGCGCTGACGATGGAAAACCGCGAAAAAGCTGCGCTGCAAATGCAGTTCCGGAACATCCAGGATCATCAGTTCGCCCCGCTGCAGGCTCTCCCCCGCCGCCAGCCTGGAGCTGACCGTTAGCCCAAGGCCGCATCGCACGAATCGAAGCAGGGCCTCGGTGCTGTCCACAACACTCGCAACACGCAACCGGCGATGATCCCGGCCGGCGTCCTCAAAGGCCTTTTCCATGGCCCTCCGCGTCCCGGACCCTGGCTGGCGCACCACCCAGGGCAACCCGCACGCCTCGTCCAGGGACAACCGTCGCCCGGCGTCCTGAACATGTTCGGCAGAGGCAAGGACCACAAGGGAATCCTCAAAAAGAGGGACATAATCCAGCTCAAGGTGCTCCTCCTTGGCGCCTACCACGCCCAGAGCCAGCTGGCCGTTGAGCACGCCCTGAATAACTCCGCTGGAATCGCTTTCTTCCAGGGAAAAGCTCACCCCAGGGTGGTTCCGTAAAAATCGGGATACCAAATCCGGCAGAAAATAGTTTGCCGGAATCGTGCTCCCGCCGAGAACCAGCCGGCCGGACACTTCATTGGAAAGCAGCCGGATCTCCGCTTCCGCCTCCTCCATGGCGCGAAACACCTGCGAACAATAGGCATAGAGAACATCCGCCGCGGGCGTCGGCATGATCCCCCGGCCCAACCGGTCGAACAACGGAACTTTCAGCTCTCCCTCCAGTGCGGCGATGTGCGCACTGATCGTGGGCTGGGAAAGAAAAAGATCCTCCGCGGCCTTGGAAAAACTCTTCCGCTCGTAGACTTTGGCAAAAGCCCTTAACTGGCGTACATCCATAATTTTTATTCTATACGCGGTGTTTCCCGTAGCCGTCCAATACGACATCTCAATGTATACTACATATGCTTATTGGAATTTTCTATAATTGCCTATTGTTCCCCTGACCCCAGTCAATGTCCGAAAACCGGGGGTCCCGGGAAAGAGCCTTGATCTTCTTGTTCCACGAGGACGCCTGGAAGCTCAAAGCATTCTTTTGGATTCTCGAGGACACGAGACCATGCCGGCATTTGCCGATGCATGATAAACAGGGGCATCTCCACTTTTTCGGCGGCAAGCAAACAAATTCCGTGCAGCGGATGATCATTCCGGACCTTTTCGAGAGAAATTTCATTCGAAATACATCCAGGGGCACAGGAGGGTCACGCTAATAGATTTTTCGTTTGGCAAAACTGGACCCAAGGACGCTGAACGTGTTCTCCACAATGAATATGGCGTGCTCATCCCGGGAAAAGACCAGCTGCTCCAGCCGCTTGAGCACGATGTTGTTGGTGATGGCCATGATGATGTTCTTGTCCTTGCCCGAATAGGCTCCCCTGCCCCGGATAAACGTTGCCCCCATTTTCAGATGATTGATCATTTCCCCGGCGATTTCCTCGCTGTGTTCGGAAATGATCAATACCATCTTGCGCTGGTTGAACATGGCCATGGTATACTCCAGAGTCACGGATGTCAGGAGCACCAGGATCAATGAGGCGATGAGCAGGTCGATGTCCAAAATGAAAAGGCTGGCGGAAAACAGGAAAAAATTGAAGACAAAATAGGTCTTGCCTATGCCGATGTTCAGCTTCTGGTTCAAAATCACCGCGACCACGTCCAGTCCCCCGTTGGAGCCGAGGCTGCGAAGCACGATGCCCACTCCAAAACCGCATATTCCACCGGCGGCAATGGCCGCATAGAACTGGTCCTGTACTCCGAAGTCCACGTCGACCGACTCGTAAACCAGAGTGGCCAGGACCATGGCGTACAGGCTGTAGGAGAAAAAACGCCGGCTGACATTGAGCCATCCCAGAATGAACAGGGAAATGTTCAGCAAAAAATAGAGAATGCCCGGGGAAAGCACAGGAAAGGCGTAATGGATCAGGAAGCCCAAGCCGAAAATTCCGCCGGGAATGAAGCCGTGCTGGGGAACAATACCCTTGAGGCCGATGGAATAGATGACTGTGCCCAGGGTGATCAAAAACAAATTCCACCAAATCTTGTACGTGAATCTTTCCAGACGTTTCGTCACGGTTTCCTCTGATTGGCTCAAGATTGTGATTATCTTCCCTAATATTGCGCTTCCAAAGGGGTCGGGTCGGCCCCAGAAAAATCATTCCCGGATCGAGATCAATCAACCTGAGTCCAAAGCCGCGATCTCTGTTTCCAGCACTTCCAGGCGGTGCAGCAATTCCTCTGCCCGGCACCCGGCCTCTCCGTACTCCCGGCTTAACTTACTGAATTCCTCGGCCTTGGCGTAGGTTTGCGGATCGGCCAGGACCTGCTCCAGTTCGCCCTGCCGGGCCAGGACCGTTTCCAGCTCTCGTTCCAGGGCCGCGTATGTGTCACGCAAGGGTTTGAGCTTGCGGGACAGGGCGTTGCGTCGTTCGGCTTCCAGGCGGCGGCGCTCCTTTTCCTCCTGCCGTGAGGCCCGCCCCGACGCAGGGGTCTTGTCCACGGCGTTTTCGTCCGTTGCCGCCTGTTGCCGAAACTCCTCATATTCAGCGTAGCCTCTGGAAAAGACCTGCAGGCCGCCACGGCCAACAGCCCAGACTTCGCCAGCCGCTTCGGCCATCAGCCTGCGGTCGTGGGCCACGAAAAGCAGGGTTCCGGAATACTCGTCCAAAGCTCGGACCAGGGCCTCCCGGCTTTCCAGGTCCAGGTGGTTGGTGGGTTCGTCCAGGACCAGAAAATTGGCCCTGGCCGCGAACAGGGAGGCCAGGAGCAGCCGGCTCTTTTCCCCGCCGCTCAAGCTGGCCACGGGTCGGTCCCAGTATTCCTCGCCCAGAAGAAACAACCCCAGGATTGAACAAACTTCGAAATGCGTGGCCTTGGTCCCGGCCAGGCGGCGCATCTCTGCCAGGACCGGGGTTTCCGGCTTCAGGATCTCGGTCTGGTGCTGGCTGAAATAGCCCATGACCGTGTTCGGGCCAAGGCGAATCCGGCCCCCGGTGGGCGTCAGTTCCCCGCTGATCAGCTTGAGCAGCGTGGTCTTGCCCGCTCCATTGGGCCCGGCCAGAGCCACCTTTTGTCCCCTGTAGAGCTGGAAGGTCAGTCGCGGCCATAGGCTTTCGCCGCCGGGAAAGGCGAATTCCAGGTCAGCCGCGGCCAGCACGGTCTGGTCTCCTCGACTGGGCTCAGGCAGGGCAAAGGACAGCGTTTTTGTCCGGGTCTCGGGCCGCTGGCTGCGAAGTTCCTCCAGTTCCTTGTGCATCCGCTCCGAGCTTTTCAACTTGCTTTGGGCCTGCCTGGCCTTGCTGGCCTTGTATCGAAAACGGTCGATAAACGCGGCTTGATGCCTGATCTTCTCGTCAATGGCCTGGGCCTGGCGCTCCCACTGCAGTTCCATTTCTTCCCGCCATTGCAGGAATTCGGAGAAGGTGCCTGGCCGCAGGATGGGCTTGGCGTCTCCCAGAAACAGGGTCTGCGTGGCCACCCTGTCCAGAAAGAATCGATCGTGGGCCACGAACACCAGCACCCCGGCAAAGCCCAGCAGATACTCCTCCAGCCAGGCCACGGCCTCCAGGTCCAGGTGGTTGGTGGGTTCGTCCAGCAAAAGCACGTCCGCTCCGGCGGTGAGCACCCGGGCCAGCTTGGCCCGCTCCCGCCAGCCGCCGCTGAGCGCCCTGATAGGCCGGTGCAGGTCAACCTCGGCAAAACCCAGGCCCGTAAGAATGGCCTTGGCTCGATGCTCCGGGCTGTAGCCCAGCTGGTGCTCCAGTAAAGCCTGCTCCTCGGCCAGTATCTTGAGCCGGGACTCGTCCCGGGCCTGCACGGCCTCTTCCCAGCGTTGCCAGAACCCGGACCAGGATGGCAGCGCGGCCATAACCCAGGACAGCAGTTCCCGGTCCAGGTCGTCGGCCTCCAGTTCCTGGGCCACGTAGCCCAGCCTGGCCCCGGTGGAATAGATCACCCGGCCGCCATCCGGCTGGGACTGCCCGGCCAGGATGCGCAGCAAGGTGGATTTGCCCGCGCCGTTGGCGCCCACCACGGCCAGACGCGTGCCGCCGGCGATCTCCATATTGAAATCGCGGAACAGATCCCGGCCGCCGTAGGACTTGGTCAGGGCGTGAATGGTCAGCTTGGACATAATCGAGGTTCAACGGTTCAAGGAGTCAGGGGGCGGATGCCGAAAAAACTCAGGTGAGCATGGACATGGGGTCCAACGCTCGTGCATGTTTTGCAGCGTTCTTTGGATTTTGCTATGCTGTAACATACGGTCCGGATCGGCTGTTAACGAAAAGAAGCGTTCGACGCAATTCCACCCCGCCATAGGGCGAATTTCAAGGAGGAACATATGGAACTGTCAGGAAAGAAGGCCATTGTACTGATCGAGGATATGTACAACGACTACGAATACATCTACCCCTACTACAGGTTGCTGGAGGCCGGCGCGGACGTTCAGGTGGTCGGGCCCAAGGCCGGTCAGGTATACAAGGGCAAAGCCGGAACCACGGCCAAGAGCACGGCGGCCGCAGCGGACGTGAATCCTGTGGATTTCGCCGGGCTGATCATCCCGGGCGGCTACGCCCCGGACATCATGCGCCGCCACGCGGCCATGGTGGGCCTGGTACGGGAAATGGACGCCCAGGGCAAGGTGGTGGCCGCCATCTGCCACGCCGGCTGGATGCTGGCCTCGGCCAAGATCCTCAAGGACCGCACCGTGACTTCGTTTTTCGCCATCAAGGACGACCTGATCCATGCCGGAGCCAACTGGGTGGACCAGGACGTTATGGAGGACGGCAAACTGATCACCAGCCGCACACCGGACGACCTGCCCGCGTTCATGCGCGCCGTGATCCGGGCCATGCAGGGCGCGTGAGCTTGAGGGTCAAAAGCGTTCACGGCCGGCGTGCGACGAAAAATTCATAGGCGTAGTAGTCCGAGTACCTGCGGTGCAATTCCGGCTCCCGGGCGATGAGATCGAGGGTGGCTGATGCTTCGGCGTCCTGGGCGTATTTGCCTTGCAATTCATTAATGCGTCGCTCCATGGGCGTGTAGAAGTCGGTCCACCAAGCCTCGTCCGGCAGCGTGAACCGGCCCTGTAGCTCAAACCCGCAACGCTTTACCGTTGCCAGGACATCCGCGGCCCAACCCATGGCCGGATAATCCAGATCAAAGCCCGCCTTGACCTCTGCAGGCGGGTTTTCCTTGCGCCACACAGCATCAGTGAAGACAATGAACCCCCCGGGGCGGAGCAGGCCGCGGCAGACCTTGAGGGCCTTTTCAAGGCCGATATTGTAGAGCGCACCTTCTGACCAGATCAGGTCAAAGCTCTCCGGCGGCAGGCTTGGCTGCGCCATATCGCCGACCAGCGCCTGGACACGATTTGCAAGTCCCAGCTCCGCCAGGGCCGCCTTGAGGCGCTCAATGAATGGAGCATGGTTGTCCATGGCCACGATGGTCCCGGACATCAGCTCGGAGAGATGCAGGGTCTGCCCGCCAACGCCGCACCCCAGGTCAAGGATCACGGGCATTGGCGGCAGCCCGCCGCACAGACTGAGGGCTTTTGCCGCACTGGCCCGGTTGCCCGGCCCCTGCCGGGGCAAGGCTTCGTAAACCTCAAAAAAGATCTCCCAAAAACGTGGCGTGGTCTCAATCATCGGTTTCTCGTGATGTTCCGGCTCAAATCATGTACTTGATGTCCGAGACGTGCGTGGGATAGGCCCACAACAGGCTCTTCAACTGCTGTCTGGTCAGGCCGAACTTGATGGCCAGGGCGAATACGCTGATCGTTTCCTCCGCTCCGCGGCCCACCAGATGCGCGCCCAAGACGCGCCCGGTGGTCTTGTCCAGGATGACCTTGTAAGCCGCGTGCTTCTGGCCGATGCGCCGCGAGGACATCCAGCCCGCGGCGTCGTCCGTGTTCACGCTGATGTCCAGCCCTTGCTTCTCGGCCTGCTTTTCGGCCTGTTCCTCGGTCAACCCCACGCCGGCCAGGGGAGGAATGCTGAAAACAACGCTGGGAACGGCAACGTGATCAGCCTTGCGGCTGTTGCCGTGGACCATGTTGTGCGCCGCAACCTCGGCCTCCATGTCCGCGGTGGTGGCCAGGGCAAAGGGGGTGGCCGCGGCGTCGCCCACGGCGTAAACGGCCGGGTTGGACATACTCTGCATGTAGGCGTTTACGGCCACACCCTGTTCTGAACATTCCACTCTGCCGGCTTCCAGGTTCAGGCCGTTCAAATCCGGTACACGGCCCACAGCGGCCACGGCCGCGTTTACGGAAAGTACATCCTTGGTTGCTCCCTCCAGATGGAGAGCCAACCCCTGCCCGAATTTCTCCACCCGGCCAAGGGAGGTCTCGGGCAAAAAGCGGATGCCCAAATCGCGGCCGGCCGCCATGAGCACCGCGACCATGTCCGGGTCGAATCGACGCAGGAACCGTTCGCCACGGTGGACGACCGTAACCCGCGCCCCGGCCACGGCGCACACAAAAGCGAACTCGAAGCAAATGAAGCCCCCGCCGATGAAGGCCATGCTCTCCGGCAAGGCGGCCAGCTCCAGAAAACCGTCGCTGTCCAAAAGCAGGTCCGCGCCGGGCACGCCCAACCTCCTGGGCACGGCACCGGCCGCCATGAGCACCTGCCCGGCCGTATACTCCTCTTCACCCACGCGCACCGTGTTCGGACCGGCAAACGAAGCCGATCCGTGGACCGTCTGCATGCCGGCCTTTTGAAAACCTTTTTCCGTGCGGGCGGGTACCGCGTCGGTAAAATCACGCTTGAAGCGCATCAGCTCGGACCAGTTCAATTGGCTTACGCCGCTTACTCCCTGGCCGTCCAGGGCCCGTGCCCCGTGCACGGCCTGGGCCGCGGTCACCAGAATCTTCTTGGGCTGACAGCCGCGCATGGCGCAGACCCCGCCAAAGGGCCGCTTGTCCACCACCAGAACCTCCCGGCCGGCCTTGCGCAATGCGTATGCCGCCGTGTATCCGGCCGTGCCCGAGCCGATGACCAGCACGTCCGTCTGCCGTGTTTGCAAGTTCTTGCGGACTGTTTGCACCGCGTCCCTCCTTTATGAGTCGAGGTTCTCGCTAAACCGATCAAAATAACACTCAACTTCCTGCGTCTTGCTTTCTATCAGGAAAACATTAGGTTATCCAGCAACACCCCGAAAGACGTTGAAAAACGCCACAACGGAGAATTTTCATGAACGCCATGAACTACGCTTTTTTGTGTGCCGCGCCCCCGCCGCCCAACGGACTCAAAACCGCGGTGATCGGCTCCGGGCCGGCTGGTCTGTCCGCGGCCGGCTGGCTGGCCTGCGCCGGCTACGAGGTGCATGTCTATGACAAGCTGCCCAAGGCCGGGGGCTTGCTGGTTTTCGGCATACCGGGCTTTCGCGTTCCGGCCCGGCGCATCGATGACGCGGCCCAGAAACTAACAAATGATTACGGAGTGCGCTTTCACTTTTGCACGAAGATCTGCACCCAGGACAAGGTCTGCGAATCCGGGGACGAATTTGTCCAGGAAATGGTCAGCCTGTCCGAATTGCTGCATGAGTTTGCCGCCGTGCTCATCTGCACGGGAAGCTGGCGGTCCCGGAAATTGAACATCCCGGGCGAGAATCTGCCCGGCGTGTACACTTCCTTGGAATTTTTGTTCCCCTTGCGGGCCTGCAAGCTGGCCCAGACCCGGATCGCGGCACCCCAGGTGGAAGGCAAAAACGTTGTCGTCATCGGTGCCGGCCTGTCAGCTGTGGACGTGGTCCAGAGCAGTTTGCGCCTGGGCGCCCGCCGGATCACCATGCTTTATCGCCGGACCATGGACGAGGCTCCGGCCGGGCGCATGGAAATCAAACTGTTGCGTCAACGCGGCGTGCATTGGGTAGAACGGGCTACGCCGCTGCGCATCCACGGCGGGGAGCAGGTGCAAAAACTTGTCTATTCACAGGCCAATGACCCCGAAAAGAAGGAAATGGACGTGGACTTCGTCATCTCGGCCATCGGCGAGGTGCCCACCAACCCCTTCCCCAGGGAGTTGCGCATTGAGGACGTGGGTCAAGAAGATTCCAAATGGCTGCAGATGACCAAGTTCGACGGGGTGTTCGTGGCCGGGGACGTGCTCACCGGTCCATCAAAAATCGGCCGGGCCATCTTGAGCGGACTCAAGGCCGCCGAATCCCTGGACGGCTGGATCAAGGCCCACCGGTTGGACCATGCGCGGGAAAGCACCGCCGGGCAGGAGGAATCCCATGGCTGAGAACAAAAAAACCTTGTATATCGACTACAACCTGTGCATCGGTTGCGAAAGCTGCGAAGCGGTCTGCGGCTATCTGTACGGGCACCCGCGCATTCATATGACCCGGACCAGCGACGGCATCACCGTGCCCATCAGCTGTCACCACTGCGCCAACCCGGCGTGCCTGAAGGCCTGCAATGTCAACGCCTTCTACCAGGACGACGAAGGGGCCGTGATCCTCGACCCCAAGGCCTGCGTGGGGTGCATGGTCTGTCTTTCGGTCTGTCCGTTCGCGGCCATTTCCCACTCGCGTAGCGGGCCGTATCCCGTGGCCAAGTGCGATCTGTGCGCCGAGCGGAGGGCCAAGGGCATGCTCCCGGCCTGTGTGGAGATCTGTCCCTGCGGAGCCATCCTGTACGGCAGCCCCGAGGACATTGAAGCCGAGCTGCGCCAGCGGGTGGCCGAGGGCATTGTCCAAGCGCATATGCATCCGGAGCGCTTCGGTGCCGAAGTGGGCCTGCGGGCCATGAAAAAATCCCTCAGCGTGGAAGGTTTTGCCGTGGACCCCGCCAGCAGGTCAGAATTCGACGCAGAAAGATGAGCTGGGCCAGGAAGGGGAGTGTTGGGAGTTTGTCCCGTACGATCCAATCCGTTGTTCACGGGCTGCGATTTGCTTTTCAGCGCTGTGGCAAACTTCCTCGCCGGCTTCGTATGTCCAAACGATTGCGTGATTTCAACCAAACATTGCGGTGGATGCGCAGGGTAATCGCTTGAACTGACGAATCCTGGCTTGGTCAGACAGTGCGCCAACACTGAAAAGCAAAGTGCAGCCCGTTTGGGACAAACCCCTGATGCGCACCCGCCAGGAAAGGAGGCTCATCCCGTCATCAAGACATGGACGTGGGCCAGGGCGGCCGATCGCATGCCGCCCAGATCGTAGCCACCCTCAAGCAGGGAAACCACCCGGCCCTGGGAGTTGTTTCCGGCGATCTTCAAGACCATTTCGGTCAACTCCGCGAAGTCTTCCGGGTACAGGCGAAAAGCGCCCAGCGGATCGCCGTCCAGGGCGTCGAAACCACAGGAGATCAGAACCAGTTCGGGCCGGAACGCTTCGGCCGCGGGCAGCAACATTTCCCGGAAGGCCTTTGACATGGGGCCCATGTCCGTCCCGGCAGGGAAAGGACAATTGATGGTGTAGCCCTCTCCGGCGCCTGCGCCTGTTTCATCGGCATAGCCGGAGTAGGGAAACCAGTTGCTTTGATGGGTGCTGAAAAAGAGGACCGAAGGGTCTTCGTAGAAAATTTCCTGGGTGCCGTTGCCGTGATGCACGTCCCAGTCCACGATGAGCACCCGGCTGAGGCCGTGGGCAATCTGGGCATGCCGCGCGGCCAGGGCGATATTATTGAAGATGCAAAATCCCATGCCTTGTTTCGGCCGGGCATGGTGTCCGGGCGGGCGGAGCACGCAAAAGACGCTGCGTACATTACCGCGCATGACCGCGTCCACAGCGGCCATGGCCCCGCCCGCGGCATTCAGCGCCGCGTCCCATGAGCCAAGGCCTACATTGGTGTCAGGAAACCCCAGGCTGCGGTGGCCGTCCCGGATGCGCCGCCGCACCAGTTCAATATAGCCTCGGCCGTGACAGTATTTCAGCTCCGGCAGCGTTGCCGAGCGCACCTCCAGCTGCGGCAAATCGGCTGTTTCGCGGTCGTCTTCCAGGGCCCGGACCAGGGCTGTATAACGCATGGGGCTTTCCGGATGTCCGGCCCCGGCGTCATGCACGGCAAAAACCGGATCATACAGCAGGGCGGTGCGTGAAGCCATCGTGCAGCTCCAGTCACTGTCTCGGCTGGTTCGTGTCGCCCCTGGTCACGCGCGATTCCAAATCAGCAGCGGCCTTTTCCACGCCCTGGATCTGCTTTTGCCGGGCTTGGCGAAGCTTCTCAGCCACCCCCGCGTCATCCAGGGCTAGAATCTGGGCGGCCAACCAGGCGGAGTTGCGCGCTCCGGCACTGTCCAGGGCCACCGTGCCCACGGGAAATCCCGGGGGCATCTGCACCGTGGCCAGCAGCGCGTCCATCCCGCCCAAGGCCGATGCGGTCAAGGGCACGCCCAGCACGGGCCGAATGGTCTTGGCGGCTACCGCCCCGGCCAGATGGGCGGCCATGCCAGCGGCGCAAATAAATACCTTGCAGCCTTGGGCCTCCAGATCCGCAACCAGCCGCTGCACCCGCTCCGGAGTGCGATGGGCCGAAGCCACGGTGAAGAGATGCTCAATCCCCAGGGAAGCAAGCACCTCGGAACAGGGGCGCATTTTTTCCTCGTCCGAGATGCTGCCGATAAAAATAGCCACTTTGGTCATATTTTTCCCCCTTGGTCTTGATCCGAAACAAATCCGACTGACACAGACTTACAAATTTAGTCCATCATGGAATCATTGGCAATGACGGTCTCTTGTGACGTCCGGCGGCATCAAGCCTGGGCATTACACGAAATTCTCCCCCTGCCCCGCATCTCTGGGCCGCCTCCAGGGCAAATGACCGTTGAGTTCGATTTCCAGAGAGAAGCTCAGAAAGGTCCGGATCAGCACCAACAAGCCAAGAACGGCAATGTGCCGCAGATCGAAGTTGTGCGTGGTGGTCAAAATGATGTCTCCGGCCACCAGGAGTTCCAGACCCAGGAGAATGGCCTTGCCCATGCCCCGACGATAGCTTTGATAGAATTGATCAGCTCCGCGATGCACCGAAGACCGGTAGAGAAACAAAGCCGTGGTCGCAACGACTCCGACGCAGATGACCAACGCCCCCATGGCTTCCAGCCCCAAGGCCGCAAAGTACATGACGGTCTTGAACGTTCCCGCCGTCTCACCGATCATATGCCGCCCTCCTCTTGAGAAACAAACGCCGCAGACCGGCCCTTGAACCCGAAAAAGAGCTTCGGGTGTTTATCACGCCGTTCGAATAGAATATGCCTGCAATCCACCTTCTTGTCGATCTCGACCAGGATTGACAGACATGAGAGGCTTGGCCATTCCCTGGATTCGCCGTTGCCGAATTCGCTACGAAGCTTGACCTTGCAGAAATCAAAAACCATATCAACAGTTATTTATATATTTATTTTTGATGAGATTTTTGATGAGCAAACCAGTCTGCAATTTGCAGGAAAATTTCACTGACGCGGCCTTTCTGGCCAAAGCGCTGTCCGACGTCAATCGCCTGCGGATTTTGTGTTGTCTGGGCCGAAAAGAGAAGTCCGTGAACCAGATCGCCGGGGCATTGGAACTCTCTCAGCCCCTGGTTTCGCATCACCTGAAGGAACTCAGGCGGGTCTTTCTGGTCAAGGTGGAGCGACGCGGGCCGTTCATCTTCTACACCCTGGCGGACCAGAAAATTCCGGCGGTTATGAAAGCATTTAGCGCTCTGGCCGAGACCCTTTTGTCTCAAAAACAATCCTTTTAACAGTGATGGGATGGCCCCGCCCCTTTAAAAGGGGTATGCGTCAAGGACACACCAAAACCCTTGAAGGAGGCCATCCCATGAGTACAGTTAGCGTAATCGGCATTGACTTGGCAAAGAATACTTTTCAGCTGCATGGCGTGGATTCGCAAGGAAGAACTGTTTTGCGTAAGA
>DSBL01000036.1 GCA_011049455.1 Desulfonatronum sp.
AATTCATCACGTTCCTCTTGGCTCAGTGAAAATCGATACTTGATCTTAGGCATGGTCTCCTCCGTTTTTTCTGACCATACCTGATTTTTTCTAACATTTCAAGCGTGACATGACACTAGGAGCAAAGCGGTGATCAACGCGATAATCCAGTATTTTTTGATCATGTTGATGTCTGTCCACGGGATGAACGCGCGCGGTATTGCGCGCGGTCATCCCGGGATCAAAGGATGTGCAGACTAGGTGCCCGGGCCATTCACGGGGCATGGACCCAGCCGAACCGCAGAGAATGCATTTTAATCGTGATTCCGGCCAATTTCCTTGTTTTCTTAGAGAAAAACATGCCGGGTGTAAAGCGTCTTGGGATGTCGCGTTCCTGTGCGCAACGACGTTTCAATGCAAGAATTTCGGCCGGCGAAGAAAGTCTTGGATCACCTGCCCGGCCCAATCCCGCGACTTCCGAGTCAGGGACCAGTCGCTGATGTTTTGATCATGGACGGTTCATGACGCATCTTGTGAACTGGCCGGCCCCGTGAGCGGCTCGTACCGGAATGCGAAAACACATATGCCGTGAAACAAGATACGACAGACCAGGCCGGCCATGTGCTCCCGCCAAAATTTTCCCCTGGAGCGACAACAAAATGACGCCCTTTCCTGGTTGTGAACACCTGCTTTATTGATCTCCGCCTCGGTATTCCATAATAATGCTCCTCGATGCGCCTCAATCCCCTCAATCAACGCCGCTGGGACGGCTTCCGGGCCAACCGCCGCGGCTACTGGTCGCTATGGGTTTTTCTGGCCCTGTTCATTCTTTCTTTGGGAGCGGAATTCATCGCCAATGAAAAGCCCTTGCTCATCCGCTACGACGGCACTTGGTACGTGCCCGTCTTTGCCGTGTACCCGGAAACCGCATTCGGCGGCGACTTTCCCACCGAGGCTTACTATCGCGACCCGTATGTGGAGGAAATGATCAACAAAAAAGGCTGGATGCTCTGGCCGCCCATCCGCTTCAGCCACCAGACCGTGAACTACGACCTGACCGTGCCCACTCCGGCCCCGCCCTCGCGGGAGAATCTGCTGGGCACGGACGACCAGGGCCGCGACGTGCTGGCCCGGGTGATCTACGGGTTTCGCATTTCCGTGCTCTTCGGCCTGACCCTGACCCTGACCAGCTCGCTCATCGGCATTGCCGCCGGCGCGGTGCAAGGCTATTTCGGCGGCTGGACCGATCTCTTGTTCCAGCGTTTCGTGGAGATCTGGTCCGGCCTGCCCCTGCTCTACCTGATCATCATTCTCTCGGCCCTGATCGAGCCCACGTTCTGGTGGCTGCTTTTGATCATGCTTCTCTTTTCATGGATGGCCCTGGTCGGAGTGGTCCGGGCCGAGTTCCTGCGCACCCGCAACTTCGACTATGTCCGGGCCGCCAGGGCCCTGGGCGTGGGCGACGTGACCATCATGTTCCGGCACATCCTGCCCAACGCCATGGTCGCCACCATGACCTTCTTGCCCTTTATCCTCAACGGCTCCATCACCACCCTGACCTCGCTGGATTTTCTCGGCTTCGGCCTGCCGCCCGGCTCCCCCTCCCTGGGCGAGCTTCTGGCCCAGGGCAAGGCCAACCTGCAGGCCCCGTGGCTGGGCATCACCGCGTTTATGGTCCTGGCCGTGATGCTCAGCCTGCTGATTTTCATCGGCGAGGCGGCCCGGGACGCTTTTGATCCGAGGAAAAAGCAATAGCCCATGCCCTCCCCTCCTGATTCCCCTCCCCGGCGTCCCTCCCCCCTGCTCCAGGTTAGGGACCTGTCGGTCTCATTCCGGGTTTCCGGCAAGGTGATCCAGGCCGTGCAACACATCGACTTCACCCTGGAAAAGGAGCGCACCCTGGCCCTGGTGGGCGAATCCGGGTCAGGCAAATCCGTCACGGCCCTGTCCATTGTCCAGCTTTTGCCTTATCCCCAGGCGTTCCATCCCAGCGGCACCATCCTCCTGGAGGGCCGGGAACTGCTTGGATCGCCCGAATCCGTCCTGCGATCCATTCGGGGCGGACGCATCGGGATGATTTTCCAGGAACCGTTGAGTTCCCTCAATCCCCTGCATACCGTGGAACAGCAGATCAACGAAACCTTGCTGCTGCATAAAAAACTCGCCAAAAACGCTGCCAGGCAAAGAACTCTGGAACTTCTGGACCTGGTCGGGCTGGATGATCCGGCCAACACCCTGCACAAGCGGCCCCATCAGCTTTCCGGAGGTCAATGCCAGCGGGTGATGATCGCCATGGCTTTGGCCAATGAACCGGACCTGCTCATCGCCGACGAACCCACCACGGCCTTGGACGTGACCATCCAGGCCCAGGTCCTGGCGCTGCTCAAGGACCTGCAGCGCCGTCTGGGCATGGCCATGCTCTTGATCACCCACGACCTGAACATCGTGCGCAAGATCGCGGACCATGTCTGCGTGCTGCACCAAGGGAAAATGGTCGAATCCGGTCCCGTGGCCAGTGTTTTCCAGCAGCCGGCACACGTCTACACGCGCCGGCTGCTGGACGCCGAGCCCAGGGGAGGGCCCGAACCTTTTGCGCCGTCCACAGACCCCCTGCTGACGGCCGAGGACGTCAAGGTCTGGTTCCCGGTTAAACGGGGCATTCTCAAACGCACCGTGGACCATTTCCGGGCCGTGGACGGCATCAGCGTGCGCCTGTTCCCGGGTCGCACCCTGGGCGTGGTCGGCGAATCCGGCTCCGGCAAGACCACTTTGGGGCTGGCCCTGCTGCGGCTGATCCCCTCCACCGGGACCATTGTTTTTCAAGGCCGTCGCCTGGACCGGGTGGCGTGGCGCGAGCTGCGCCCCCTGCGCCGCCAGATGCAGATCGTATTCCAGGACCCCTTCGGCAGCCTGAACCCGCGCATGTCCGTGACTCAGATCATCGGCGAGGGCCTGCAGGTGCACGGGCTCTCGAATCCGTCCCAACGCGAGGAGCGCATCATTCAATCACTGCAGGACGTGGAAATGGAGCCGGACAGCCGCCACCGCTATGCCCACGAGTTTTCCGGCGGCCAGCGCCAGCGCATCTCCCTGGCCCGGGCCTTGGTTCTGCATCCCGCCCTCTTGATCCTGGACGAACCCACCTCGGCCCTGGACATGTCCGTGCAGGCCCAGATGGTCGATCTGCTGCGCCGCCTGCAGCAACGCCACGCCATGGCGTATCTGTTCATCAGCCACGATTTGAAGGTCGTCCGCGCCGTGAGTCATGACATCCTGGTGATGCACAAAGGCCGGGTGGTCGAGCACGGTCCGGCCGAAGAGATCACCCGCAGGCCCAAGCATCCCTATACCAGAAAGCTGATGGCCGCAGCCTTTGACCTTGCGAGTTCGTGATATCGACCAAACATTGCCGTGGATGCGCAGGGCAATCGTCTGGACTGACGAATCCCGGCTCGGTGAGACAGTGCGCCAACACTGAAAAGCAACGTGCAGCCGTTCGGGACAACCTCCCAATGCACCCACTTGCGAGTGAAACGCCTTCGCAGAGAGCGGACTTGCCTGGGTGCCCGGGACTTCGCCCCTTTTCCTGCAATTAAAGACATGGTAAGCATGACAACCGTTTTCACGGACTGCATCTTTACCTTTTGAGTGGAAAGGAGAGCACCCCATGACCCTGCGCGAGCTTGTCTCCAGGACCCGCAGCTACCGCCGCTTCTATGAAAATCACGCCCTGTCCCTGGGCGCCCTGGAGGAATTGGTGGACACGGCGCGTCTGACCGCCTCGGCGGCCAATCTCCAGCCGTTGCGCTACATCCTCAGCGTTGATCCGTCCATGAACGCCCGGATTTTCCCCCTGCTGTCCTGGGCCGCATACCTGAAAGACTGGTCCGGGCCGGACGCAGGCGAACGACCGGCCGGGTACATTATTCTCATGGGGGACGTGAAGCATCTCAAAACCGCTGTCTGGGACATGGGCATAGCCGCGCAAACCATCCTTCTCAGCGCCATGGAAACGGGCATCGGCGGCTGCATGATCGGTTCGGTGCAAAAAACGGAACTGGCCGAATTGTTGCAGGTGCCTGAAGGCTTCGAAATTCTCCTGTCCATCGCCCTTGGCAAGCCCAAGGAAAAAGTCGTCCTGGAACAGATGAAGCAGGACGGCGACGTCCGTTATTGGCGGGACAACAAGGGCACGCACCATGTGCCCAAACGGGACCTGGAATCCATTGTTCTTGGCCGCTATGGAGAAAAGTAATCGCTCCGGATGACTGTTCCATGAAATTTTCCACCACTTTTCCTCCAGCCGATGTGATCATCGTGGGCGGGGGGCCGGCCGGGCTTTTTGCCGCGTATTATCTGAGCACGCACACAAATTTGCGCGTCCTGCTCCTGGACAAGGGGAAAACCCCCCGCCGCCGCACCTGTCCCATTGGACAGCAGCAGAGCCCTGCCTGTCACCAGTGCCGGCCGTGCAACATTCTCTCAGGCATCGGAGGAGCGGGTCTTTTTTCCGACGGCAAGCTCAATTTCATTCACATTCTGGGCAAGACAGACCTCACCCAATTCCTGCCTTTGAACGAGGCTCGCCAGCTGATCCAGGAAACCGAGGACGTCTTCAACCTGTTCGGCATGGACGGACCGGTCTACCCCACGGACATGGACAAGGCCCGCGATATCCGCAAGCAGGCCAAAAAAGCGGGCATTGACCTGCTTTTGATCCGTCAAAAACACTTGGGCAGCGACCGTCTTCCGGGCTATATCACCGCATTGGCCGAACACATCCGGAAAAAAGGCGTCACCATTCACACCAAGGAAGAAGTCCGGGACATCCTGGTTGAGCGGGGTCATGTCCGGGGCGTGCTCACCAACCGCGGTGAATACCGGTGCAAAAACGTCCTCCTTGCCCCCGGCAGGGTGGGCGCCGACTGGGTCAGTCGCCTGGCCCAGACCCACGGCATCAATCTGACCCAACGCGGCATTGAAGTGGGGGTGCGGGTGGAAGTGCACAACGACATCCTCAACGACATCACCGATATCATTTATGACCCGACTTTCTTCATTCAAACCAGAAAATACGACGACCAGACCCGCACCTTCTGCACCAACCGGGGCGGGTTCGTTTCCCTGGAGAACTACCAGGATTTCGTCTGTGTCAACGGTCATGCCCTGCTGGACAAAAAATCCGAGAATACAAATTTCGCCTTTCTGTCCAAGGTGGTTCTCACGGAACCGGTCACGGACAATCAGGCGTACGGCGAATCCATCGGCAAGCTGGCCAGCCTGATCGGCGGCGGCAAGCCCCTGCTGCAGCGCTTCGGGGACCTGAAACGCGGCCGGCGCAGCACCTGGAACAGGGTGTCCAAAGGATTTGTCCGCCCGACCCTCTCTGATGTGACTTGCGGAGACATTGCCATGGCCCTGCCCGAACGGATCATGACCAATCTCATCGAGGGATTGGAGAAACTCAATTGCGTGGTGCCCGGAGTGGCCAACGATGAAACCCTGCTCTATGCTCCGGAGATCAAGTTTTTCGCCACCCAGGTGGAAACGGACAACCACTTGCATACCTCGATTGCCGGCATGTTCGTGGCCGGGGACGGTCCGGGCGTGGCGGGCAATATTGTTTCCGCCGCGGCCACCGGTCTTTTGGCCGCCAAAGGCATCATTTTTCATGAACAGGAAATGCTTGATCCGCAATAATTGCTTTTGCCCGCCGCTGATCATTTTCCATTCTCCGACATTTTTTTTCTGCAATTCCATGGGGTTGATTTTATTTTTTACGCCCTGCTCTTGCTTTTTTATTATGAAATGCTTAAAAAACTATGTTTAACGATTTCTATTGGATAATCCCCAATTTCGAGGAGTATTACCCCCATGACCCGAAAAGACAGAACCGAAGGCATTTACAGTCGCCGGGAGGTATTGGATGAAAGTGAACGCAGGCAGTATTACCAGATTCATCTCAAGGATCTGCTGACCTATGCCTACCGCTATTCCGAAGACGTCAAAAAACGGTTTGACCGGGCCCAATTCAGCCCGGAAAAATTCAGGGTTCTCAATGATCTCAAACACATTCCGATCATCAAGAAAAAGGAGCTCATTTTTCTGCAAACCATGGGGCCGCGCCTGGGCGGGCTCTTGACCAAGGACTTGGGAGAGTTGCGCCGGATATTTCTCTCCCCGGGGCCGATCTTTGATCCCGAGGACCGGATGGATGACTACTGGGGCTGGACCGAGGGTTTTTACGCCACCGGCTTTCGACCCGGCGACGTGAACATGATCACCTTCAACTACCACTTGACCCCGGCGGGCCTGATGTTCGAGGAACCCTTGCGCAATCTCGGCTGCACCGTGATCCCGGCCGGCCCCGGCAACAGCAATACGCAACTGGACATCATGCAGAAGCTGCGGGTGACCGGATATGTCGGCACGCCCAGTTATTTGATGCATCTGGCCCAGAAGGGTGAGGAGATGAGCCTGAACCTGCGCAAGGATCTGTTTTTGGAGGTTGCCTTTGTCACCGGTGAAAAATTTCCGGAAAAACTGCGCACTTCCCTGGAGAAAAAATTCGATATTATCATGCGCCAGGGCTACGGCACGGCGGATGTCGGCTCCATCGGCTATGAATGCTTCCACAAAAACGGCCTGCACGTCTCCAACCGCGTCTTCGTGGAAATATGCCACCCGGACACCGGAATTCCCCTCAAGGACGGGGAGGTTGGAGAAATCGTGGTCACCGCGTTCAATAAAACCTACCCTTTGATCAGACTGTCCACCGGAGATCTGTCGTACATCGACCGTGCGCCGTGTCCCTGCGGGCGGACATCCCCCAGGCTGGGCAACATCGTCGGCCGGGTGGACACCACCGCCAGAATCAAGGGCATGTTCGTCTACCCGCACCAGGTCGAACAGGTCATGGCCTCGTTCGAGGAAATCAAGCGCTGGCAGATCGAAGTCACCAACCCCGGCGGCATTGACGAATTGACCCTGCATATCGAGGTCACGCAATTCAAGCGCGAGGACGAACTTTTTCACCATTTCCGGGAAAAAATCGGTCTTCGCCCGGTTCTCAAGGTCCTGGCGCCGGGAACGCTTCCGGCCCAGATCAGGCCCATCGAGGACAAACGGAAGTGGGACTAATTCCTGGTCGGGCCCTGTCGCTCCTGGTGCACCTCGCCATCGCCCTGTTTTTGACTGTCGGCTGCGCCCGCCTCTCTCCCGTGCCTGACGTCCCCCCCGTTGCAATCCCTGATCCGGAAACCCCGCCGGGATCGCTTTTTGACGCCGACCTCCGCCGGATCAGTCTGGCGGAAATGGCTGATAAAGCTCTTCCGGCGGACTATGTCCTGATTGGGGAAAGCCATACCAACCCCTGCGACCACCGGTTCCAGGAAGACGCCCTGTCCGCCCTGGTTCAAGCGGGAATCGCACCGGGTCTGGGCCTGGAAATGGTTCCCTGGAGCAAACAGGATGTCCTGGATGCCTACAACCGGGGAGAACTCCCTTTGGACCGTTTGGAAGAAAACCTCCAGTGGGCCGATTATTGGGGCTATTCCTTTACTCTCTATCAACCGGTCCTGGAGCGGGCAAAAACTTTGGGGGTCCCCTTGGTCGCCTTGAACGTGCCCAAGGACCTGCAAAACGAGATCAGATCCATGGGCATGGAAGGCCTCTTTGTTGATCAAGCCGGGTTGCTGCCGCCTGAAATCATCCCCCCTGACCCGGAACAGACAAAACGCCTGGAAAAGGAATACCTCCGTCATGTCCAGATGCCACGCAGCCACGACCAGGCTGAAACCTTCAACCTGCAGCGGTTTCTGCTCATTCAATCCCTGTGGGATACCCAGATGGCCTATGCCGCGGCCACATGGCGCAGGGCCGCCGGCCGGCCCATGGTCATCCTGGCCGGGTCGGGCCATGTGGAATATGGCCATGGAATCGCCCGCCGCCTGACACTTCTGGACGACAACCCGCGCATCCTCAGCATCACGCCCTGGCGGAAAGGCCAGTCCTTTGACCCCGCCATGGCGGACATGCGGTACTATTGTCCGGAAGTCCCGCCACCCCGCCTGGGACTGGTCATCGCATGGAAAGAAAACCAGGCCGTGCTCTCGGCGGTTCTCCCGGAATCCCGGGCCGAAAAAGCCGGGCTCATGGCCGGGGACGTCCTGCTCAAGGCCGGGGATGTGCCCGTGGACAACCTGGAAGTCCTGCACCGGGCCGGCCATGACCGCCGCCACGCAACAGACGCCTTTGATCCTGGAAATCCTCCGCGGGGACGCCGCCATGACGGTCGAAGTGACGTTCGCCCCGGAATAGAGCATGCCCGAGCTGCCCGAGGTGGAAACCATTGCCGGGGGCCTGCGTCACCTGGTTAACGGACGCGTGATCACGGATGTTTCCATCCCGGGAGCCCACCTGGTTCGCGGCAATCAAAACCGATTGGAAGAGTTGATCGGCAGGCGGATCCTGGATGTGGGCAGACGTGGAAAACTGCTGATCATGGATCTGAATGGCCAAGGCCGGCTGGTTTTTCACCTGCGCATGACCGGCAGGCTTGGTCTGTGGCCTTCAGCTCTGGAAAATGTCCGCCATATCCACCTGCTTCTGGCCCTGGACAACGCATCCACGCTGTTTTTCCAGGACCAGCGCAAATTCGGGACATGCGCGTATTTTGCCGAGGGGGAAATCGAGGCCTGGCCGTACTACGCAGGCCTTGGGCCGGAGCCGCTGCAAATATCCGCAGCGGACTTCGCCGCCAGGCTGAGAGGGAAAAAAGGCCGGATCAAGGCCGTGCTTCTGGATCAAAAATTCATTGTTGGAATCGGCAATATCTACGCCGACGAAAGCCTGTTCCTGGCCCGCATCCATCCGGCCACGCCGGCGCATCGATTGACTTCCCATCAGATGCGCAGACTGCATGGGGCCATTCAGGATGTCCTGACCCGGGCCATAGCGGCGGGAGGCAGCTCCATCAGGGATTACCGCACCGCGGAAGGGCTTGTGGGATCATTCCAGGATGGATTTCAAGCCTACGGCCGCACGGGACTCCCATGCCCTCGCTGCGGCCGCGCCATCCAAACCGCGAAAATCGCCGGCCGGACCTCTTGCTTTTGCCCGCGCTGTCAGCAAAACCGGAACGCGTGACCGATGCGGATAGCTCAGCCCAGTACGGTCGATCACCCTTGTTCAGGCTCGTACAGCTCGTAGCATTCTTCATTTTCACACCGCACCACAAGCACGGAACACTGGGCGTGGCGGACCACCCGGGCCGTGTTCGTGCCCAGCAGATAATCCTGCAGCTTCATTCTGTGGGCGGGCATGACGATCAGATCCGCGTTGATTTTTTCGGCCATGCGCAGGATGCGCCTGTGAATGGTTCCCTGGGCCACTACGTGGTGCACGTCAATGTCCTCGGGAATATACGCTCCCACCATCTCATGGAGCATGTGCTCGGCCTCGGCCACGATCTTGTCCCCGGCATCCGGAGGGAAATAATGGGCCACAATGGGCATGCCCATGTCCGGCACCACGGTGAGCACAAACAGTTCGGCCTTGTAGAACCTGCACAGCTCCACTCCCCGGTTCAAGCCCAGAAGCCTGGCCCGGTCGTCCTCCTGCAAATCAATGGGTACGAGAATGCGTTTGTACATATTTTTCAAGCTCCAAAACACGTTATGCACGGTGCCGTTTCATCTTGAAAAATTCCCAAAAAACATGACCGGGAACGCGGACCATTCTCCCGACTAACCCCTTATCAATGAAGCGCCGCCGCTTTTTCCAGTCCTGGCCATGACCACCTGGAAGGCGCATAAAACGAAAAACATGGCCACCCCAAGAACCTGCATGCCGAAGCGGCCGAAGGGAAAGTAAACTTCGAACACCCCGGGCCTGAACGTGGTGGCGCAAACTGCCAGCAGAAAAAGGCGCTCCAGCCAGTTGCAGCGTGTGACCAGCCATCCTTGAAGCGCGGATGCAAAAGCGAACATGGCGATCAATGATGAAAAAAAGAGCCACGCGATCCGGAAAGGATCGGTCATCCAGATAATTGCGCCGCTCTCGGTCAATCCTTTGATCATCAGCAGGTCGGTATTGAAGATGAAAATAAACGGCAAAATGGCCGTGCGCAAATCATAGGAAAAGCCCTGCAAGCCGGTCTTGATCGGATCGGAACGGGCAATTGCCGCTCCGGCATAGGCAGCCAATCCCACCGGCGGCGTATCATCGGCCAGGATGCCGAAATAGAACACGAATAAATGGGCGGCGATGAGCGGGAAAACAAGGCCCGCATCCGCGCCCAGATGTACGATGACCGGTGCGGTCAGGGTGGCCATGATGATATAGTTGGCCGTGGTGGGCATGCCCATGCCCAGAATCAGGCAGGTCATGGCCGTGAACACCAGCATGAGCACGATATTGCCCATGGAAATGGTGTCGATCAGGGTGATGAACCGACTAACCAGGCCGGTGATGGTCACCACGCCGACAATGATTCCGGCCGTGGCCGTAGCCACGCCCACGGAAATCATGTTCCGGGCGCCCATGACCAAGCCGTTGAAAACATCCTTGACCCCGTCCCAGGCGGCCTTGAGCAGGAAGGCCTTCAGGTCCACGTCCATGTTCAGCGTGCCGGCCCTGCGGTGCGCTCCCAGGGACAGAAAGGCGATGATCGGGCGCTGCACAAGCATGATCACGATGATGGATTCTACGGCCAAAAGAGCCGAGGTCACCGGGGAACGCCGCAGAACCACAAGATAGTACATGAGTACAGCCAAAGGGATGATAAAGTGGCAGCCTCGGAGCAGGGTTCTGCCGAACGGCGGCAGTTCCTTGCGGGGAATAGCCTTGATGCCCATTTTCAGGGATTCGATGTGCACCACGTAAAACAGGGCCAAATAAGAAATCAGCGCCGGGACCAGGGCGGCCCGGACCACGTCCAGATAGGGAATTCCGATGATCTCGGCCATGATGAAGGCGGCCGCGCCCATGATCGGGGGCATGAGCTGGCCGTTGGTGGATGCGGCCACTTCCACGGCCGCGGCCTTGTACGCCGGGAACCCGACCTTTTTCATCAGCGGGATGGTGAAGGTACCCGTGGTCACAGTGTTGGCGATAGAAGACCCGGAAACCAGACCGGTCAATCCTGAGGCCATGACCGCGGCCTTGGCCGGCCCGCCGCGAAAGGTGCCCAGGGCGGAAAAAGCCACGTCAATGAAATATTTTCCCCCGCCTGCTCGATCCAGAAGCGCGCCGAAGAGCACGAACAGAAAGACGAAATCCGTGGAAACGCCCAGGGGCACACCGAATATCCCCGTAGTGGTGAGGTACATGTCGCTGATAATGAAATCCAGGGGCACGCCGCGATGCCTGAGCACTTCCGGAAGATAGGGACCGGCGACTGTATAAAGAAGAAACAGGCAGGCCAGGATGGCCAGGGCAGGCCCCAAAGCTCGGCGGGCCGCTTCCACCAAGAGTATGATCAAGACAATGCCCATCCAGATGTCCAGCTGCGAGGGCCGTCCCATTCGGGTGATCACGTTGTTGTAATCCCACCAGATGTACAGGGCCGCGGCAGTGGCAAGAACCGCGAAAATTATATCGTAGACGGGGATATGGGTGCGGATGGAACGGCGGGCGAAACTGGGAATCATTTTCTGGGTCCAGGTGACCCACATGGGCGGACTGTATTGCTTGTAAGCGGGGTAGGCCAAGAATGCGAGACAGATGGCGAAGCCCAGGTGCCAGGCCCGGGCAATATGCGAATTCAGCGGCGTATAGGCAATATACAGCTGGTACCCGGACCAGCCAAGGCACAGAAGCGTAATAATCCAGGCGGAGACAGGGTTTTTGGGCTCCCTGGCTCCAGCCTCGACCATGGCCACCATGTCCTCGGCGGATTGTCGAAGCCTGGGATCCTTTTTTAATTTTTTCGTTTCAGACTGTTCCTCAATGATTCCCTGGTTCGTCATATTTCCATCTCCACTCCGGGATATGCTTATGAGCAGAAAAACAACCGGCAAACCTGCCGCAAAAAAGAAAGGGGCCAAGCAGGCCCCTTTTCAATACAAAAATGAGCTTACATCCAGCCCTTTTCCTTGTAGTATTTTACAGCGCCCGGGTGAAAGGGGGCGGAGAGGCCCTGGAGCATTTCCTCGGGATTCAGGTTGCGGAAAGCCGCATGGGATGCTTTCAGTTCCTCAAGGTTGTCAAAAACGGTCTTGACCATGTCGTAGACCACCTCTTCTGCAACGGCCTCGTTGGTCACAACTGTCGCCGTGACCGCATAGGTTTCGATATCCTGGTCAATACCGTGATAGGTGCCTGCGGGTATCGTGGTCATGATGTAGTAAGGGTGCTCGGCAACAAAGGCCTTGATGGCATCGGAATTAATCGGGATCATCATCAGATCCACGGACTGGGCGGGCTCTTCAATGGTTGCGGAAGGATTGCCCACAGTGTAGAAAAAAGCGTCGATCTTCTGGTCCACCAGGGCACGGGAAGCCTCATTCTGCTGCAGCTGCTCGGCACTGAAGTCCTTGGTATAGTCCAAACCGTACAACCGAAGCACATCTTCGGCATTGCCGCGTTGGCCGGAGCCGGGATTGCCGATGTTCACCCGCTTGCCCTTCAGGTCCTCAAGGCTGTTGATCCCGGCATCCTTGCGGGTAACCAGCATCACGGTCTCCGGATGCATGCTGAACACGCTGCGAAGCCCCGTAATCGGCTTGCCATCCCAGTCCGCGGCGCCGTTGTATCCCTGCCAATTGCGGTCGGACTGGGCCACGGCAAAATCGAACGCCACGCGATCCAGGGCGTTGATGTTGAACACGGACCCGCCCGTGGGCCGGCCGATGTAGTTGTACTTGTCGCCCATGTGCTTGTTCATGATGTTGCTGATCTGCAGGGCCACCTGATAATACACGCCGGTAATCGCCGCCCCGCCGAAAAGGACGTCCTGCTTGGCCATGGCCTGGGGCGCTGAAAACATCAGACCCAGGGCGATAGCCAAAGCCAATACCCACTTGCCACCTACCATAATCCACCTCCATCAATAAAATGGGTTACACATTAGACCAAAACACACCAACATCGATTTAGCCGTGCCTTTATGCAGAAAAGAACCGGTTTTGTCAAACAAAACCTTTGCTTGATCACGCCGGAGTCCAATCAGGGTCGCGGCCACCAGCGCCGCCCTCTCCACAACGCTCTGTTTGAGAATATACTCCCGGTCGCTGTGGTCCTGATCGCCAATGGGCCCGAGCCCGTCCAGCACCGGAACCCCCTGCCCGGCAATGAAATTGGCGTCCGAAACGCCAAAACGCAGTTCTTCCGGCAGTTCGTAACCCAACAGACGGGCTTGCCTGCGTGCCTCGAAAAAGACGCCGCGGTTGGCCCGGGACTGGGGCATGGCCGGCCTGCCCGCGACAACAAGGCTCTCGCAGCTCGTTCCCGAAACATTGGCGGTCTGCACGATGGCCTCGATCTGCTGTCTTGCCAGGTCCTGTCCCGTGGGCGTCAGAAAGCGCACATCGATCAGCGCTTCAGCCCGCTCGGACACGGTATTCGGTCCGATGCCGCCCTCCACCCGGCCGACGTTGAGGGTGATTTCCGCGTCGTCATTCAGACGTTCCAGGGCAATAATCTTGTGCGCCAACTCCAAGACGGCGCTGGCCTTGGGCCCGCCCTTGGCCGCATGGCCGGCGCGGCCTCGCACCACCAGCCGCAAACCCATCCGCCCCTTGCGTCCGGTGACCACCTCCCGGTTCAACCCTCCGCCCTCCAGAACCAAAGCCGCGAGACAGCCCCCGGAGTGTTCCTCGATCCACGGCCTGGAAGCGGGAGAGCCGATCTCCTCGTCGGAATTGCACAGAAAGGTCACCGGCATGTCTTCCAGCATGCCCAGATGCTTCAGCGCCTTGAGCGCATACACGCCCACCACCAGTCCGCCCTTCATGTCGTACACCCCGGGGCCGTAGCAATGCTGATCATCTTCCCGGTACGTGGTCAACGTGGTGTCTTCGGGAAACACCGTATCCATGTGGCCCGCCAGCAGGAACCCTTTGCGCCCGGCTGTTGCCGCGCTTGTTGCGGCCTGAACCATGTTTCCGTGGTCATCAAAGGGAACTATGAGTACCTGCGGGAGAATAGTGCCCAAAACCTCGGCCATGGTCCCGGCCATGCGATCCAGACCAGGCTTGTTTCGGCTGCCGGACTGTATTTCCACCAAACGCTTGAGCAGTTCCAGGGCCTCGCCTTGCAGAGGCCTCAGAAAGGAGAGTACCTGTTGATGCATGCCGTCTACATTCATTATCCCGCTGCTCCTGCCACACACTCTCGGCTTCCGTTGCTCATGGCCCGTCATCTGTCTTCCGGCTCAATAGGCCGCAAAGGCAAAATCCTCCTTGGCGTACACTTGCGGGTCGGCGTCCGGATACATGACCTGCTCGCCGCTCCACGGCTTTTGCATCCGGACGTTGTTGTCTCCGCGCCCCAGAATATTGGTCCGGTGCAGCGGAATCTTCCCCCCGGCCGTGGCTATGTAGCGGGGAATGGCGTCCCCGGAAATGTTCCCGTACATGCTTTCCACAATGTCCTGGCCCACGTCCACGGGAACGCGCAAATGCTTGAACTGCGGATTGCGGTAGCTGCAATTGAACACATAGTAGGGGCGGACGTAGGCCTCCTGGATGGTCTCGCAAAGCTTCCACATCTTCACCCGCGTGTCGTTGATGCCCTTGAGCAGCACGGCCTGGTTCATGACCGCGGATACCCGCTTGGAGATTGCGTGAAACGCCGCCTTGGACACCGGGGTGATCTCCTGGGCCGTGTTGATCTGGGTGACCACGCGCAGGGGCTTGCGGTCATTGCTGGCCTCCAGGATGTCCAGAAGTTCGGCGTCGATCCTCTGGGGCGTGGTCACGGGAATCCTGGTGCCCAGGCGTTTCAGACGCACATGGTCGATATTGTCCAGTTCCGCCAGCAGCCATTGAAGCATGGAGTTGGGCAGGACCAGACTGTCCCCGCCGGTGATGAGCACGTCGCGAATGGCCGCATTGGCGCGAATATAGTCCAGGGCCTCGGTGTAGGCATCTTTGGAATAGATTCGGTCCTTGGCTCCGATATGCGCGATGCGCAGGCAGTGGGTGCAGTACATGGCGCACATGTTCGTGGCCTTGATGGTCACCACCCGGGGATAGAACTGATCAATCAGCCGGGCCGGGGAATGATCAGCGGCCACGGGCGGAATTTCGATTCCGGCGTTGTCCACCATTTCCCCGGTGGGCACGGACTGCAGCAGCACCGGGTCATTGGTTAGGCCGGGAAATATCAGGCTGGCGTAATACGGCGTCAGACGCATCCGGTAATTTTTTGTCACCCGGCGCACATCAGCTGCCGCCTTGTCCGTCAGCCCGACAATTTTGGCCAGCGTTTCCACGGATTCAACAGCATGCCGCAGTTGTCCGGAAAAGGTGTCCCAGTCCCCCTCGGGGATCCCAAGCAGCTTCCTGATCCTCGCCTGATTCTCCAAAATCAGATCCCAGGCCTCGATCCCGCTGGGCGCCTCCAGCGCATGGCGCTCCAAATACTCGGCAACCCTGAGTCCGGCTGCGCGCACAATGGGCAAGGCCCGGCCCACCCGGCCGCCGATGCTCACGCCATGTTCGTCCATTTGTTCATGCTTGCGAGCCAAGGACAGCAATTCCTCCCTGGATATCCCCAGCTGCTGCGGCGTCATGCCCTCCTGTTCGTGCAGCCGTTCCAGAGCCACAAAAAAATCCACGATCGGTCCGGTGAGTTGTTCCTGCTGGGCGCGCTCCCTGAGTGCCGCCGCTGTCCGGCGTTGTTCCTGTGAAGCAGGTTTTTCCTGCTTTGGCGTGCAAAGTTTCTCCAGCAAATCCTTGGTCATCGCATCAACATCGTGGGAAGCCGTGATGTTCATTCGTGGTTGTCCTTTATGGTTGTCGTTGCCTGAAGCTTGTCAAAAACCGATTCTTTAAGCTGCTCAATCCCCTGGCGAATATCCTCTTCCAGTTGCTCCCGACTGTGCGCCACGGCCACGACCCGTCCCAGAAACGTGCCGGGCCGGACGTCCAGCCGGCCTCCGACATGCTCGACGACTATCACGCCGTGGTCCTGTTCATTGGCCACGACTTGCCGGAAGAGAATCCGTTCATCCTCATCCACCGGAACGAACTGGTTGGTGAAGGCCTCCTGGTCCAGCTTGTAATTGTAGGTCCGCCAGCAGACATTGCCCAGGGCCTCCGTGACCTCCACCATGTTCTCCGGGAACCGGTTGTGCATCACGGCATGATACTCCAGTTCCAGAAGGCCCGGTGTTTCCGGAGGAAGGGCGTTTTCCAGGGTGCAGCACATTTCCATGGTCGTGCCCTGCTTGCGGGCATTGATCTCCACGAAAAAGATCCGTCCCTGTTCATCGACAATATAGTCGCATCCGAAAATGCCGCGATATCCGCTGCGGCCCATGATCTGGCCGATTTTTCGTGTGATTTCGCGCAATTCCCGCTGGATGGATACGGGCAGCGCCGAAGGAAACGTGGAACCGCGAAACTTGTTCCCGTCCTGGATTTCCTGATCCGCGATGGCCGCGATGAAAACATCCTGGGGATTGGCCACCACCCCCAGCACCGTGGGGTCCTGGACATGGGGCACGTAGCGGCTGAGAAAAAACTTGCCCTTGAGGTGACCTGCCTTGGTTTCGATTTCCTCCTGCGACTTGGCCACGAAACTGTTCACCCCGGCGGCGGAATAGGGCTGGCTGACGAAAATTCCATCCGCCCACTCTTCCCAGAGGTCTCTTGCGATTTCCAGCATTTGCGACGCATCCGGGCAGACGCGATAGCTGATCAACGGGGCGACGTTCTTGAGCATCTGGAGTTGATAGAGCTTGTTGTTCCAGATGTTCGCGATGTGGCCGCTGGGACCCAGAATGCGCACCCCCGGAATCAGGGCCAGGGTCAACTCCGGCACGGACTCGAAGACATGAATGAACACGTGGCCCTGTCTGTCCAGCAGCTGCTGAATCAGATCGTTGACGGTGGAGGAGGCGGAAACAAGAGAGGCGAAGGTGCGCGGAGCGATCCGGAAGCTGACCTTGCGTTTCTTTTCCCGGTAAAGTTCCCTGGCCATGGGATTGATCACCAGGGTGTTCTTGTGCGGGTAGGATTCCAGGACATCAGGAAGAACGGGTCGTGGTCCCTCAGTTCAGCACTAGTGTCCTGTCACATCTCTAATGTTGGATAAAGACGGTTCAGTTTGATCCGGGCATCTTCAGCAGTGAACTGCCAGTTAACCCCGGCCTTCATTCCGT
>DSBL01000010.1 GCA_011049455.1 Desulfonatronum sp.
CCGGAAGCGCGGATATACCATCAGGGCGCTGCCAGAACGGCATGATGCCGGATATACGTTTGCATCCAACCATTATTGTCTCAAACTCTTGTTCTTGACTCCGGGGCGGGGCCATATATGTTGGTTATCCGGCAGGCTCTGTTCCATAACCACATGGCCGGATGAATATTTTACTTGGAGGTTAGAATGAAACGGTCAACATTGATTGTGCTGCTGGGCTTGATCCTGGCAATTCCGGCTTGGGCCGAACCTGTGACAAAGGCAGTGACGTACACCATTGACGGCATTGAGTACGAAGGCATGATCATTTACGACGACGGCATCTCGGACCACAGGCCAGGCATTTTGATGGTCCCTAACTGGATGGGGCCGACGGCGCAGTCCTTGGAAAAAGCGACCCGGGTTGCCGCGGATCAGTATGTCGTATTTATGATCGACATGTACGGCAAGGACATTCGACCCGCGAACAGTGCCGAGGCCGGGGCAGCGGCAGGCTTTGTCCGCACGGATAGAGGCTTGATGCGCAAGCGGGTCAATGCCGCCTTGGAAGTCTTCAAAGAACAGGCAGACAGCCTGCCCTTGGATGTTTCCAGAATCGCGGCTATTGGATTCTGTTTCGGCGGCGGAACCGTGATTGAGCTGGCTCGAAGCGGAACAGAACTCGCTGGGGTCGTTTCCTTTCACGGCAACCTGGATACGCCTGAACCGAATGACGCGAATAATATCAAGACAAAGGTGCTTGTGCTGCACGGCGCGGATGATCCTTCGGTACCAGACCAGCAAGTACAGGCGTTTATCAATGAGATGCGGACCGCGAACGTGGATTGGCAACTTGTCCACTACGGCGGAGCAGTGCATTCCTTCACCGATCCATATGCAGCCACGCCCGGCAGGGCAGAGTACCACCCTGTTGTGGCCGAGCGGTCTTTTCGTGTTATGGAGTTGTTTTTTCAGGAAATCTTTGAATAATGTTTGACCCACTAGGCCGTTATCCAGGGTGAATTGATTTGCCCCCAGTTTTTTTTGTGAGGATGCGTTCGATAAGGCCCAAACGAACGATGAATCTGGCGAACAAAAATGATCAAGACTTCAAAGCCGACATCGTGGGCGCAGCAAACGAGGAAATTGCCCGCAGTCGGAACGAAGTGAAAAGCATCTTGGAGTCCCTGGTGGCCACCATGAAGGATGCCATCAAGTGGGGTCATGCCCTGTTTGATCTCGGGCTTCGGAGCGTTTGAGGCGCATGGCAAGAAGGCCCGCAAGGGCAGGAATCCGGCGACCAATGAGGCCATGATCCTGAAGTCGCGCAAGGTGGTCGTGTTTCGGCTGTCGAGGAAATTGAGGGATGCGTGAGTTGGGGCTGGGCAGAAATGGTAAGGCGCATCCGCGCACATAACCCGATTGAACCAAAAAGGGAGTCATCTCATGGGCGACACGAAGGGCAAGAAAGAAAAGGCCAAGGACAAAAAGCAGAAGGAGGCCAAGAAGGAGAAGCAGAAAAAGGGGAAGTAATACTGTCATGAATTTTCACGCCGCACAAAGGTAATTGCCATTCACCAAGAACAGACTTTGTTGAAGAGCAAGGTCTGTTTTTTTTTGAGGCTGAAATGGGATTTGGTCGTTTAATATGTGAGGATGAATCATGATCATCGGCGAACTCAAATCCAAGGAGGACCACATCCGGGACACGATGTGGTCCGGAGGGCTATCCAGCCGCTTTCGGTCATCGAGCAGCTTACCTGCCTGCTGTTCATCAAGCGCCTGGCCTTCTCCATCAAGCCATCACCTGAATGAAATTGCAGAACTTGGCGCACACAACTCCCTGCCGCGCAACGCGGCCTAGCGGAGCGGAGCAAGAGGTCAGGGCAGCAGGTTGGGGGACATGGTGCGAGCTGGCGTGTGAAGTCAGGAATCGCCTCAGATGGAAATGCATGCTGAAGAAAATCTGAAGGGGAAAAGTTGGAAACTGGCCCTAGAGGTTGGAAATGGGGTTGGAAAAGAAAAAGGGTTGCGAGCATTCATGCTTGCAACCCTTTGATTTTCTTTGGCGTCCCCAGGGGGATTTGAACCCCCGTTACCGGCGTGAGAGGCCAGCGTCCTAGGCCACTAGACGATGGGGACGAGATGGTGGGCCGTGAAGGACTCGAACCTTCGACTCTCTGCTTAAAAGGCAGATACTCTACCTACTGAGTTAACGGCCCCAAAAGGGACCCAATAAACTTCACGGCTACGCTCTGTCAACAGTCCTTAACTCGGTGTTCATTATTCATGACATGTGCCATGAGTTCAGCGCCATTGATTTTCAGCCATAATAAGGCGTTGTTCTTTCCTGGTATTTCGATGTGCTCTAGAGCCCATCGGGGTCTTCATGCGAAGGTCAGCGACGTTGCATACAACTGCGACGTCAGGATATTCACAAAGGGATATGTCTGGATATAAATGCTTTCTCCTTCGGAATTTATAATTGCCAGGCGAAGTGCGAAAATATCATCCTTGGCCACGTTAGGTGGCAAATGGAGGATCGAGTTGACCCTGCGGAAGCGCTGAATCTCGAAACTTAATTCATTTTCTTCGCCTTCAGCCTGAATGACACCGGCATCCCTGGTGATAAAGTACACTGACGTCTTGCCGACCAAGGTAGTGTCGGTCAGGTTATTCAATTCGAAGCTCAGGCGCAATTTTTCATCGATTTCGCGGAGCTGCAGATTGCTTACTCCGGCCATTTGCAGATCCTTTGCCACGAAAACTTTTTGCAGATCAATTTTTTGTGCTGGAAGTGCCTGTTTGTCCCTGGACACTGAACTGAACAGTGCATGGATCTCCTCGGGATCATTGGTTTTAAGAATTTCTTTTATATTTTGAAGCCGTTCCAACTGTATCTGCATTTCATAAATGTTGTCCTGCAAGTTCGAATTGGTTTGTTCAAGCTCCAAGTTTTTGAACCAAAAGGTGACGCCGCCATATGCTCCAAGACCGGCTGCCAGCAACAGTACGAGCTGCGCGTACAGGAAAAAACGGAACCATGAAATCCGGATACGATAGCGTCGGACCCGGCTGTCATCTCGCATGATGATCAGGTTCAACTTGTCATCAGTGCCCAACGCTCATCCTCACTTTCCAAGGTAATCGGAACAGCTGGCATATCCGGCTATTCATATGCATCCCAGACCAGGGAGGTTTTGCCTGGTGGACCAGAGATCACCAAAGTCAATGGGCCGACAAGGTCCGGTGGAAAACGTACTGCAAAATAGCGCTGCCACTGGTGATATCCTGGGAAATATGCCTGCAATTCGAGCGTGGACCAATGCACGGGGCGTTTCTCCAAGGGCTCGATCTGTTGACCATCGCCAGTCAGCATCAAAATTCGCCAGCGGGAAGTGCGATGGGTCAGCCGGGAGTGATCGGGATTCGTGCTGGCCACGGCTAGGACAACATCAGTAGCCTCGTGGTGGGCCTGCATCTGGTCCGTGAGCATCTTTTCCGTTTCCTGCGCGCTGAAGCTTTGCAGCCGAGCATGGCGAGCCACATAGGCTTTGCGCCACTCCGTGGACTTGAGCAGGGCGATGAAACTCAATTCCGACTCCAGCCCCATGCGCACGACACCCTTGCGGCTCCACTGTTCAGTGAGTTGAAAATAGGGGTCGTATATGTCCGGCCACAGCATCTCGCCCAGGGTTTTGCCCTGACAGGACGTCAGGCACAAGACCAAGGCCGCGAGCATGACCAAAGAAGAGATACTACTTACCAGCCTCATGCAGCAACTTGCTCCTGGTGAACATGGCGGTGAATGGGAAGCCGGCCTCGGCCAGGGCCTCGGCCGCTCCTTCCTCTCGGTCCAGGACGCAGCAGACTCGGACCACTGTAAAACCGGCGTTCTGGAGCCGCTGACTGGCTTTGATCGCACTGCCTCCGGTGGTGGTTACGTCTTCGAGCACGGCAACACGGTCTGTCGGCGAAAAATTGGCCACCCCCTCAAGATAATTGCCTGTGCCGTGTCCCTTGGGTTCCTTGCGCACGATGATCGCCGGCCAGCTGACTCCACCCTCGATCTGTCCCACAAGGGATGTGGCCGTGACCAGCGGATCAGCCCCCAAGGTCATTCCGGCGATGCCGTGAATCCGTTCATCCCTGAGCATCTTTACAAACAGACGTCCGATGAGCAAGGCGCCTTTAGGATGCAGTGCAGTCTGTCTGCAATCGAAATAATAGTTGCTTCGTTTTCCGGACGTGAGCACCACATCCTTTTCCATATATGACTTGGAGAGTAACAGGGCTGCCAACTCATTGCGCCATTCTTGCACCACCGGCTCCTATGCGAATACTCGACTGTAAATAAGATCTACATGCCGAAAAAAAAAGGAAAGGTCAAAGAGATCGTCCATTTTGCTGGCGGAAAGGCGGGTGTTGATCAGTGTGGAATCGCGCACCAAGTCTTCAAAGGGTCGGGCCTCTTCCCAGGCCCGCAGCGCGAGGCTTTGCACCAGCTCATAGGCTTCCTGACGCTGCATTCCGGTTTCAATAAGCGCCAGCAAAATGCGTTGGGAAAAATAAAGCCCTTGGGAAGCGTGCAGGTTGCGGGACACGTTGTCTTCCAGAACTCGAATTCCGGCGACCAAACCTGCCAAGCGATGAAGCATGTAGTCCATCAGGATCGTGGAGTCCGGCATGATCACCCGCTCCACAGAGGAATGGCTGATGTCACGTTCATGCCACAGGGCCATGTTTTCCAACGCGGCCAGCGCATTGGCGCGCAGCAGTCGGGCAAGGCCGCTCAAATTTTCAGCAGAGATGGGATTTTTTTTATGAGGCATGGCAGATGAGCCTTTTTGGCCCTTGCCAAACCCTTCCTCCAGCTCCCGGACCTCAGTGCGTTGCAGATGACGCAGTTCCACGCACAGCCGTTCAACCCCCCCGGCCATCACCGCCAGAGTGGTGAAGTACTGGGCATGGCGGTCGCGTTGAATGATCTGTGTGGAAAGGGGATCCACCTGCAGGCCGAGCAGTTCGCAGGCCATGGCCTCGACCCGGGGATCCAAGTGGGCATACGTGCCCACGGCGCCGGAAATTTTGCCGAAGCGGATATTCTCCACAGCAGCCTGCCACCGATGTCGGTGGCGATGGAACTCGGCGTGGAAACCGGCGAATTTTAACCCCAGGGTAATGGGCTCGGCGTGGATGCCATGGGTGCGTCCCATGGCCGGTGTATGCTTATACTGAAATGCCGCTTTCCGCAGGACATCAAGCAGATGGTCCAGGCCTGTGGCGATGATTGCGCCCGCCCGGACCAGGAGCAGGGCATTGGCCGTATCCACAATGTCCGAGGATGTGCACCCCAGATGGATGTACCTGGATGGCGGGCCGGTCTTTTCCTCCACGGCGGTTAAAAAAGCGATCACGTCATGTTTGGTTTGATCTTCAATTTCCAGAATCCGACCCAAGTCAAAACCTGCATGTTCACGGATCCGGGCCATATCCGCGTCGGGAATCACACCCAGGCGATGCCATGCCTCGCAAACGGCCATTTCCACTTCCAGCCAGCTGGAAAATCGGGCTTCCATGCTCCACAGGCGCCCCATTTCCGGTCTGGTATATCGGTCAATCATTGTCCGTCCTTTTCCGTGATCGACAGGCGAAAAAAGGCAGCCAAGCGGCTGCCTCTGAGGGAATTATTTCGATGCTGGCGCGCTAGTGGACGATGCTCCAGGTTTTGGACTTGAGGAATCCTTGGCCGGAGACTCTGTTTTGGTTTCAGCATGTTCCGTCTTGTTTCCATTGCCTCCGGACGTGCTGGAGGTTTTACAATAGTCCGTGACATACCATCCCGAGCCCTTGAGTACAAAAGAAGTGTTGGAAATAAGACGCTGAGACTTGCCACCGCATACAGGGCAGGATTTGTCCTGATCGTTGAAGTCCTTTTGCCACTGCTCGAAAATTTGCTGACACTCCTGACAGCGGTATTCGTATATAGGCATGGAACTTCCTCCTTCATAAGTGATAAATTCAATATATAACACAGGGCAAAGATGCGTTACTTTAACGCCTTTGCTTCTCGAATGCGTTGCTTGATGCGTTTTTCCCGGCGTTGCCGTCGTCGATCCAGTTCTTTTTTCCGTTCGATTTTTTTGTGACGTGCCATGCTTAATCCTCCTGAGAATGTTGTGACATATGCGAACGTCACGTCCTCTTGTCAAGAGACGCCCGCATTTCAAAAAATAACTGTTGTCTATAAATCCCTTGTTAACGGATGTCCACCCATGGACCGCTACAATTTCGCGGTTAAATTTCGCGAAGCACGTGTTCTCTGGTCCCCAAACCAAGCTTTTCAGCATAATCCAGACCGAAATCCGGGGGCACCAGAGGATGCATGGCCAGGAACTTGTCTTCGCCCGGACCGATCCCCGCCGGCAGATGGCTGGGGTGCAGGGCTTCGGCCCTGTTCACCAGGTCCAGGCAGGCCTGGTCCAGCGCCACCGGGTCCCGCGACGCCAGCACTCCGATATCCGGGCAAATGGGTTTGTCGCTGTATCCGGCGCAGTCACATTGGGGCGTGACCTGCATCACGAAGCTGACATGGACGCACGAATTTTTTCGTTGCCTGGATTGGAGCACAGCCGCCGCGTACTCCATCATGCGTTCCACGAACAAGGCCACGTCGGTTTTCCAGTCAACCTGAAGACAGCCCTGGCTGCAGGCGTGAAAACAGGCGCCGCATCCCACGCATAATTCGGGATTGAAAACGATTTTGCGGTCTTTACCAAGAAACAAGGCCCCGGACGCGCAGACCTTGACACAGCTCTCGCAGCCCTTGCATTTCTCAGCATGTACCGCGGGACCAAGACAGCCATGCTGGTGCATCTTGCCCTGCCTTGTGGCGCACCCCATGGCCAAGTTCTTTAGGCAGCCGCCGATGCCGGCCAGTTCGTGCCCCTTGAAGTGGGTTACCGTGAGCATGGAGTCCGCTGCCAGGATGTCCCCGGCTAAATAGGCCTCCTGGAAATGGCGTCCGGCAATGGGCACCACGCGCTGGTTCTGGCTTTTCAAGCCGTCGGCAATGATCACCGGCGCCTGCAACAGCAATGGATCAAAGCCATGCGCCGCGGCCTGCATGGCGTGGGATACCGCCTCCCCGCGATTGCCCACGTACAGGGTGGCGGTGTCCGTCAAAAAAGGCCTGGCCCCCAGCTTGCGCAGGAATGCAACGAGCGGTCGGACCCACACGGGAGAGACAAAACCGGTTACCCCGGATTCGCCAAAATGGATCTTCACGGCGGTCAGGTCGCCGTTACGGACGACGTCCGGCACGCCGCAGGCCTTGAGCAGTCTGCGCAGACGGACTTCATACCCGGCCTTGGGCGTGGTCCTCAAGTTCCAGAAGAAAACATCACTGACCATTCGGTCGCTCCTTGTCGAAAAAACCAGAAAGATGCCCTGTCAGCTCGACGTCAACAGGGGCTAGCCCGTAACCTGAAATCAAATCAAGGGCCTGCTTCTTGACTTTTTGCCACTCATTTCGCTCCTGCTCATGAATCTGCAAAAGGAATGCCCGGCCTTTCAAAAGACGAAAGCGATAGCGTTGCAACCCCAACGCGCTCAAGTTGTCTTCCACCCGGCCCACTAGGGCCAGTTGCTGCCTGGAAACAGGATAGTCATAGGGAAAGCGGGTCAGCAAACAGGGCCGGGAAGGTTGTCCTGGCTCGGCAAGTCCAAGCCGCTGCGCTGCCTGACGAATCTGGGCCTTGCCCATGTTGACTTGCCTCAGCGGGCTATGCACGCCCAGCGCCTGGAGGGCCTGCCTGCCGGGGCGATGGACGCGCATATCATCCGCCTGGGTTCCGTCCAGGACTGCAACAAGGGATTTCGCCTCAGCCAGCCTTGCAAGATGGGAGAACAACGCGTGCTTGCAGTGGTAGCATCGTGATGCGGCATTGCCCCGCACCTCGGGCAGGGTCAGGGGGTTGAAACCAAGCATATGCACGAAGCCGACCTGGGCCTTGAGCCAACCCAGGACAGCGCGACGCTCTCTTTCGGACTGATGCGGTCCCACTGCGTATGCGGCATGGAAGTCCAATTTCCAGAGCCATGCGACGTGGATCAGAAAGCGGCTGTCCACGCCGCCGGAAACAGCAATCAGGCCAGGCTGCAGGCTTCGCAACAGGGTATGGAGCAGCTCAAGACGGTCGTTGAGCGAGGCGGTGGAAATCACTCCGAAAGGATCAACTCCTGAGGCTCGCTCAGGGTGAACCCCTGATCCAGAATCCACTGTTTGAGCGTTTCGGCGATTTCCAGGGAGAGAACATAGCTGGTCACCGGAACGGTTGCGGTTTCGCGGTCCTGTCCCTTGATCCGAATCACGCCGGAGCGCAGTTGTGCATAGCTCACATGGCCGTGATTCCCAGCCACGCCCTGAGGATAATCGTGGCCGTAGTCCACAATGGGTAAGAAAATGTCCTCATCGCTCACCCCGGTAAACCAGGCGATGTTTTCATTAATCACCGGGATGGGAATGCCCAGACCAACGCTTAATGAGCAACCGTACCCCAGGATGCTCATTCCGCGCAAATACCTGGCCTGCATGTTCTTGAGATCGCCCTTGACCATCAATGTGCCTGCCGGATTGAGAGGTATGCCCCGCTCGTTGCGCTGGGGGTTGGAATTATGCTGAGTTCCGGCACCAATGACCCAACCTGTGCCGCCGCCGAGAAAAATTTTCGTGCCCAGCCCGATGGTTTGGAAGTGGGGATCGTTGAAAAGCGGGCTCAAAGCCCCGGATGTGGCGTAGTTCGCGTTGGCGCAACGCGGCTTGAGCGGCCCCATATAGGTATAGATGATCTTGTCTCCCAGATTGACCGCGCAATTATAGTTTTGATAGCCATTACGCGGGTTCAGGAGCACGGCGGTCCGGAAATCATCCAGCACCATCGTCCGCTCCAAGTTTTTGCGCGGATAACAGTCCGTGCCGTATCCCATGGCGCGCAAGGCCACCTCTTTTCCCTTGACAAGATCCTCAATGACATGGCCTCCGCCGTACTTGAATCGGCCGGGGTAGACTTTGTTCAGAGGGTCGTCACCGGCAGGCTCCGTGGCTCCAAGATAACCGTCCACTGCGGCCAACCCTCCATAGGCCTGGACGTCATTGAGCCAGATCTTGGAGGCTTTGATCATGGGCGGCTCTGGCTGGCCGAAATTGAACAACAAACCGGAAGAGCACATTGGCGAAAAGGTCCCGGTGGTCACCACGTCCACTTCTTTGGCCGCCTTGACCTTGCCCATGGATTTAACAGCCTCAACCATCTCTTGGGCCGTAAGCACCACGGCTTGTCCTTTGCGGATTCGGTCGTTGATCTCCCGAATTGTTTTATGCACTTTTGTTTGTCCGCTCATTGCGTATCTTCCCATAATCTTGTTTGGTCGATTTAAAAGGCGAGATGTCATGCAGCAAGGGCTGAAAGGAGCATCACGCTGGATGGCCTGTTTATTGTTTTAGCATGCCGTCATTTTTTAGCTACCCCGATTGCATGCGTTGCACAATGATCGTGCGTATTGCTCGTCAGGACGCGGTTTGAGAATAGCCGCCTGGCTCGTTCAGCTAGGAGATGCGCTAGAAACCAGGAAAAATCGGCCATGTCCCGTATTCGTTCTAGATTTTGTCCATGGACGAGCGCAGGATTTCCAGGGCCGCATGGTCCGTGAAGTCAAAGCGCAACGGCGTCAAGGTAATGAAGCCAAGGCTAAGCAATCCGCGATCCGTATGCGCGTCCACGTCCCTTTCCGGTATTTCCCCGTGCAGCCAGAAATACTGCCCACCCCTGGGGTCGGTGCGCTTGTCGTAGACATCATAATACACTGCCTGGGTCTGGGGACAAAGGCGCAAGCCCTTTGTCTGCTCCAGGGGGAGGCCGGGGAAATTGAGGTTCAGCAGACAGCGATAGGGGAGGCTGGGCCAATTCATGTTCTCAGCCATGCGCACAGCATAATCGGCTTGAGCGTCGAGGCTGGAGGGATGAAAATCATCGATGGACACGGCCAGGGACGGGATGTTGGCCAAGGCCCCTTCCGTGGCTGCGGAAACAGTTCCGGAATAGAGGATGTCCACTCCGACATTGGCTCCGTTGTTGATCCCGGAGATGAGCACATCCGGAGGATTATCCAAAAGCGTGCCCAAAGCCAGCTTGGCGCAGTCCACCGGTGTCCCAAAGACTCCAATGCCCTGGAAGTCCGGTTCGGATATCTTCTTGATTCTCAAGGGCAGGCTCAAAGTAATGGCATGGCCCACAGCGGACTGCTCGTTCAGCGGTGCCACGACCAGGACATGATGTCCAGCCTTGATAAGCGCCCGGTACATGGCCCGCAGGCCCAATGCGTATATGCCGTCGTCATTGGTCAGGAGAACGTCCATTGTTCCTGGGCATCCGGATACTTTTTCCTGGCATGGGTCAAGCCGAGTTGAAAAGCCTTCAGGTTTCCTTCCAGAAAGCGCGGCGAAAGATTGCGCTCCAGGCTTTTTTTCATGGACCTAGGTTGGATGAAGGGCAGAAAATGCGCCAGAGCACCCAAGAGCACCATGTTCGCGGCTTGAGGCATGCCTAGTTTTTGAACGGCCAGGGAGGTGAAGGGCAAGCCCCAGTATATGTTCGTGGGCGTTTGCTTGACCAGGGAGTCGTCCACCAGGAGCAAGCCGCCGGGCTTGAGATGACGGTAATAAAGATTGCAGGCTTCCTGGCTCATGGCCACCAGAAGATCCAACTGCTCCGGTTTGGGATAGCTGATGGAGTGGGAACTGATCACCAGGTCCGAGCGACTGGCGCCTCCCCGGGCCTCCGGGCCGTAGCTTTGGGTCTGGGAAACCTCGTAGCCTTCCTCGATGGCCAGCCCAGCTCCCAAAACTTTGCCCAGGGTAAGGATGCCCTGCCCGCCAAGACCGGAAAGACGCAATTCAAAGCGTTGCAACTCCATGGAAGCTTTCATGACGCGCCTTCCTGTAGCCGGGAACGGAGCATGACATAACGGTCCTCGAGCGAGTGCGCTTCCTCCTGCACAAAAATCCCAATGGGCACGCGTGCATTGCGTTGCGCTTCGGGCAGCTTGGCCAAGGCATCCAGCGGCAAGGCGTTTTTCTTGTACCACTTATACATGTCCACGACGGTTTTGAATTTGTTTTTTCGCCCGAACTGCGTGTGGCACGGGGTCAAGGCTTCCACGAGATTAAAACCCGGACGTTCCAGGGCAGTGACAATGATCCGATCCAAAAGCTTGACGTGCAGCACTGTGCTGCGGGCCACATAATGCGCCCCAGCGGCCTTAGCCAGTTCGACGATGTCAAAGGATTTTTCCATCTGGCCGAAAGGCGTGGTCATGGATACGCTGTCCTGCGGCGTGGTGCTGGAACTTTGGCCTCCTGTCATCCCGTAGATATTGTTGTTTAGTATCAGCGCGGTCACCCCGATATTCCGCCGGGCCGCGTGGATGAAATGGTTGCCTCCGATGGACAAGGCGTCCCCGTCGCCCATGATCACTATGACCTTGAGCCCTGGGTTGGCCATTTTGATGCCCGTGGCAAAGGTCAGTGCCCGACCGTGGGTAGTGTGCACGGTGTTGAAGTCCGTGTAAACGGCGATTCTGCCGGAACAGCCGATGCCCGCCACCAGGACGACTTCATCCTTGGTCAAACCCAGTTGATGGATGCTGCGCACCAGGGAGCCCAGAACAATGCCGTGACCGCATCCTGGACAGAGCACATGGGGGAATTTTTTGTTGTGCCGCAAATAATGGTGAATCAATTGGGTGACTTCAGCCATGAGGTTAAACCTTCTGAAGAAGTTTGAGAATCTGGCCCGGCGTGATGATTTGTCCGTCCACCCTGTTCAAGGTGCGCACCTGGGCCCGGCCATTGTTCACCCTTTTCACTTCCCGGGAAATTTGGCCCATGTTCATTTCCGGGACCACCAACACCCGGCAGTGCTGCATCAGTTTTTCCATTGCGGGGCGAGGAAAGGGGAACAAGGTTTTCAGTTTGATCAGCCCTGCCTTCAGACCTTTTTCACGGGCCTGGACCACGGCCAAATGGGCCGAACGAGCCACGCATCCATAGGCTATGACCAGAATTTCAGCGTCATCGCACGCGGTTTCCTCCACGAACTGAATATCGTAAAAGAACTGATCGATTTTGCGAAACAAACGCTGCATCAGGTTTTGGACTTCTTCGGGCCGCGAGGTGGGATAGCCGTGCACATCGTGAGTCAGGCCCGTGACGTGAAAGCGGTATCCGGCGCCCAAAGGCGGCATGGGCGGTACGCCGCGCATGGATTCTTCGTAGGGAACGAACCATTCCGGAGGCATGGATGGTTTTATCCGCGTAAAAATTTCAAAGGAGCCTGGTTCGGGCAGAGTGATTTTTTCCCGGGTATGGGCCGTGATTTCATCCAGGAGCAGAATCACCGGGGAACGGTATTTTTCGGCGAGATTAAAGGCGCGCACAGTCATTTCCAGACATTCATGGACGTCGGAGGCGGACAAGACAATGATCGGATGGTCGCCATGGGTGCCCCAGCGGGCTTGTTGCACATCGCCCTGGGCCGGGCTGGTGGGCAGCCCGGTACTTGGACCGCCGCGCATCACATTGACGATAACCAAGGGCACCTCGGCCATGCAGGCATAGCCGATATGTTCTTGCATCAGGGAAAAACCCGGTCCGGAGGTGGCGGTCATGGCCTTGCGTCCAGCCAAGGATGCGCCGATCACCGCACCCAAGCTGGCGATTTCGTCCTCCATCTGGATGAACACTCCATCGTCAAGGCGTGGCAGACGATCAGCCATGATTTCCGCGATCTCCGTGGAAGGGGTAATGGGATAGCCGCCAAAAAAGGAACATCCCGCAAGCAGGGCGCCTTCCACCACGGCCTCGTTGCCGAGGGCGAAAATGGCTCGCTCATTTCTGCGGTTGGGCTTTTTGACCTTGCTGGGCATGGTTGGCATAGTTTTTCAAGAGAGGTTTGGTTTTGACTACAATGGCGAAGTCAGGGCAATGGTATTCGCAAAAGCCGCAGTTTACGCACTCCTTACCTTTGATCACCCTGGCTTTGCCATCAGGCCCGAGTTCAAGCACTTGACTGGGGCAAAAGGCCACGCAAATGCCGCAGCCTTTGCACCAGTCCGGATAGATGAAGACTTCGGTCAGTTCTTTCTTTTTGGTCATAATCACGCTAAGGAACACTTGGCTGTTGAGGTTTTACCAGAGGGAACCGCTGGTTCCAGGCAGGAAGAGGCTGTTTTGATGCACCCATGACGAATATGCCCATACCTTAAGACTTCAAGGATTTCAACGTGGATTTGCCTAAAAAAACCTTTGTCAATGATCTTGCTGCCGGTCAAAAAGTGGACGAAATCTTCGTCTTGACCGAGGCCAGGCAACAACAGGCACGTAACGGTCCCTACTGGTTGCTGCGTCTACAGGATTCCCAGGGCGTAATAGAGGGCAAGATTTGGAGCCCGGCCAGTCAAAACTATTCCGAGTTCATGCCGGGAGGGCTGGTTCGCGTGCAAGGTCAGGTGGTCAGTTTCCGCAAACAGAACCAGATCTCCGTTGAACAGGTGGATGTTGTCGACCTTGAAGAGGGAGTCATTGATTGGTCTTTGTTTTTGCCTCGCAGCAACCGGAATCCGGAGTTGATCCTCAGGGATATCGAGGAGTTATGCAAGGAGCATCTTGGGCATGAACCATGGCGCAAACTATGCCTGCAGGTGCTTCAGGATGAAGCCGTCCGGGCCCGTCTGCTTATGGCCCCCGGAGCGAAAATTCTCCATCACGCGTATATTGGCGGTTTGCTGGAGCACACCCTGGCCGTGTGCCGCCTGTGCATGGCCATCTGTGAGCTTTATCCGCGTCTGGATCGAGAGGTTTTGCTGGCCGGAGCAGTGTTCCATGACTTGGGCAAAGCCTGGGAACTGACGTCCGGCATCCAGAAGGACTATACCGATGAAGGACGCCTTCTTGGACATATTCAGCTTGGACTGGAAATCATCAGCCCTTTTTTGGAAAAGACCAAGGGATTGGCCCCTGAATTGAAATTGCATTTCAAACATCTGCTCATCAGCCATCACGGGGAGCATGAATTTGGATCCCCCAAGCGGCCTAAAACCGCCGAAGCATTGGTCCTGCATTACGCTGACAATCTGGATGCCAAAATGAATACGGTTGCGCAGCTTCTGGAAAACATGCCGGAGCAAGAATCCTGGACCGTTTACCAGCGTAGCATGGAGCGTCAGTTCTTCCGTGCCTTCCAGACTCCTCTTTCGAAGAGCAAGCCCACGGCAATTCAGAAAAAAAACCAGCGTCCCGGAGTGGTCAATTTTCTGGAAGAGCTGCGACCAGACGAGTGATCCCCAATCTCCGGAAGGGTGACACGATGTTCATTTCCCTGGAAGGCATTGAAGGATGCGGCAAAAGCACGCAAATCGTCCTGTTGCATCAGCGCTTGTTGGATCATGGCATGCCAGTGACGCTGACTCGGGAACCTGGGGGCAGTGAACTGGGTCGGCATTTGCGGGCCTTGTTGCTTCATCAGCAAAGCGCTAACCTCACGGCGCACGCTGAGCTTTTCCTTTACCTTGCTGATCGCGCCCAGCATGTGGCCGAAGTAATCAAGCCGGCCTTGACCGCTGGCAACGTAGTGCTTTGTGATCGTTTCACCGACTCCACGGTCGTATATCAGGGATATGGACGGGGTTTGGACCCCCATCTGCTGGATTCTTTGAACCAGGTTGCCGTGGAGGGATGTCTTCCAAATCTAACCTTGATTTTGGATCTCCCAGTGGAGACGGGCCTGCGCCGGGCGCGTAAAAGGAATGTCCTGCAAGACCTCAGTGCCAGCGAAGGTCGGTTCGAGGCTGAAAGCCTGGGGTTTCACCATCGCATTCGCGCGGGGTATTTACTCTGGGCTGCGTTGCATCCCGGGCGATGCGCCATTGTCCAGGCGGATCTTCCACCGGAAAAGGTGGGGGTGAAAATCTGGTCGCTGGTTGCTCCCCGATTGGGGCTTGGATAGATTTTGCCATGCTCGCTGATTTTTCAACCAGGCTTGCGGGCTACGAGCTGGGCCATGGCCCTGGCCGGACGAGGCAACTCTCCTTCAAAAACATGCAGGAATTCCCAGCCGCTGAAGAAAGCAACCAATTCCCCTTTGCGCAGCAAGTGAGCGGGATTGCGCGGCGGTCCAAAACGGGCCTGATCCTCAATGAATGTTTCGTAAATCACATCCCGGATCTCAGGGAGGCACGAATTTCCGGGATCAACGGCCTGTACAGGTAACGAAACACCAGCACTGCGCCGAAGGTGTTTTTTGGCAACGGCGCTCTGTCTGATGCTTCCAGGTCCGCCCACCACAACTTGATTCTGAGGTTTTTTCTCAAAGCCGTGATCCTGGCTTGATGAAGAACGGTCCGGGATCGATCGCAACAGATAACCTCCAGGCCCAGTCCGGCCAAATAAATCCCATTCCGACCGTCGCCGCAGGCCACGTCCAGGACCGGGCCCTGCACCGTTTCGGGCGTCAAGAGATGAGCCCATCGGCGCAGCAACGCAGAAGGCGCCTCACTCACCATTGCCTCCTCTGTTCATTTTAATATCCTGGAAATACACGTAATAAAATCTGTCCCTGCTTCTTGACACGTGTTTCGCCGTGTTTACTTGAAGAAAAAACAACCATTACTGTGTGAAAGGAGGTACGCATATGGTGATCGACATGAGTCCTTTTTATGGATCCCTGGACAATTTTGACCGGGTTTTCAATGAGTTGTGGGGACCTCTGAACATCAGTCAGCGCAGGGTGGCCTATCCGCCGTTGAATATCAGCGAAGACGCTGACGCCATTTATGTTCGCTGTGAAATACCCGGCGTCAATGTCGAGGATATCGACTTGACATTTACCGACGCAACCCTGGTGATCAAGGGCGAACGAAAGATTGAGAAGGGAAAGTATTATCGCCAGGAACGCCCCACAGGGAATTTTCAGCGCGTGGTGAACATCAATTCCCCCATTGACGTGGACAAGGTCAAGGCCCTGGCAAAGGACGGTCATTTGGAAATCCGACTGCCCAAGGCCGAGGAAAGCAAGCCGCGAAAAATCTCCATAGCCATGAACTAGTCTCGTTTCAGGAGGTAAAACCATGAACCAAAATGTCATGCAATCCGAGGCCAAGGGACTGCCCAGAATGAAGCCGGCCACAGACATCCTGGAAACCCCCGAGGGGTTCTCAATTTATGTGGACATGCCCGGTGTGCGCAAGGAAGATTTGGTTATTGATTTGACGGAAGATGAACTGCGTATCGGAGGAAAGTCCGCGTACCAAAGCGCAACCAACGAAAATCGCGTTCATGTGGAATTCGGCAACGTGGAGTATACCAGGGTGTTTACCTTGTCCCATATCGTGGACCGGGAAAAAATCAAGGCCACTTTGAAAAACGGCGTGCTTGAACTGCTTTTGCCCAAGGCGGAAAAAGCCCTGCCGCGCAAGATCCAGGTGGAATTGGAGTAAACTGGTATTGCAGCATATAAGTGTGCAAGGAGGTGTTTTTCATGTTGGAGCGACTGTTGCCCACTTTTCGACAAAAGGACCCAAATCAGACTGTTCCCGCCAAGGATGTCTGGGACATGCTGGACACGTTCATGTCTTCGCCTCTTGCCATGCAGTCCGCTTTCGGCAAACTTACTCCCGCCGTGGACGTGTCCGAGACACCGGAAGCAATTACTGTGACCGCGGAGCTCCCTGGCATGAAACCCGAGGAAGTGGATTTGCATGTTGAAAACAACTTTCTTGTCCTTCGAGGACACAAAAAATCCGAGACCGAGGAGAAGAAGGAAAACTTCGTGCACAAGGAGTGTACTTACGGCTCTTTCAGCCGTTCGGTCCCCCTGCCAGCCGAGGTTCAAGCCGAGAAAGTCACGGCCAAATACAAGAACGGGGTTCTGACCGTGCATCTTCCGAAAAGCGAGAAGGCAATGACCAAGCGCATCAGCATTGAGGGTTGATGCGGGGGACATTGCATATTGTTGAGACATAAGGGCGGATCAAAATGATCCGCCCTTATTTAGTCGAGCCTGAAAAAGTTATTATCGTCCGCTAAAGAACATCGAGTACGGCTGACGACATTTGGTGCCGCAAAACAGCCAAAGTGAAAAAAGAGCAAAAAAGTGGCCCAGCTTCCGCATCC
>DSBL01000158.1 GCA_011049455.1 Desulfonatronum sp.
CAAGCACAAATTTTTAATCTTAAGTACTACACGAAAATAGAAAATTCAGAAGTCGCCACGAATGATTTCAACAGGTTGCAAACGCCTAACAGGCGAAAACTGGAAAAAAGTGTCGAACTTCGGTTTACATCCGGAATGGAAGTGAGTTTTCCGGATGTAAACCGGGAAAAAAATATTTCATAAGCCAAGAGTCATTTACATTATTATACGCAACGTCGTAAAACTTTGCGTATGCGGGTGACAGGACGTCACCCCGACGATCGTGGGATCGTCGAGAGGCCAACGGAAAACCGCGCTTTTTCGTTGGCCGAAACGTCGAAAATACAGGACGGATTTTCGACGTCATGTGTAAAATCTGGCCTTGGCTTCCAGTCGTCGTCCCCTCTTGCATGGATTGATGTTTGTTGTGCTCCGGTCAGCACAAGGTTCGACCTTGGCACAGACAAGCAACCGCTGACGACTCCAGTCGGCGGCGGTGGTGCTGAGCATGATTAACAACAGAATTATTGTCGTGCGTTTTTATTCTGGCCGCTTAGAATTTCCCGCACCTTGTCCAGCAATTCAGTGAGTTGATAGGGCTTGCCAATGAATCCTGCAGCTCCTGTCTGCATGGTTTCCTTGAGTTGGTCTGCGGCGGAATACCCGCTGGAAATGAGCACGCGGACATCGGGGTTCAGCTTTAAAAGCTCGCGCAGGCATTGATGGCCTCCCATGCCGGGCATGTTCAGGTCCAGAATGACCATCTCGATGGATGCTTTCTGCTGGTCATACAAAGCCACGGCCTCTTCGCCGCTGGCTGCCAGAAGCACTGTATAGCCGAAATCCTGCAATGCTTCGGAAGTCAGCTCCCCGATGTCTTTTTCGTCGTCCACCACCATAATGGTTTGCGCATTCCCCCTGGCCGGTTTTTGTGCAGGAGCCGAAACGGTCTGGTCCGTGTCACGGTCCAGATCCTTGATGGCCGGCCAGTAAATCATGAAGGTCGTTCCTTTCCCGGGCTCGCTGTCGCAGAGAACATGAGCCCCGTGCTTCTTGATGATGCCGTATACCGAGGCCAAGCCCAGGCCCGTTCCCCGGCCCACTTCCTTAGTGGTGAAGAACGGCTCGAAAATATGGGCAAGGGTTTCCTTATCCATGCCGCTGCCCGTGTCTGATACGACCATCAAGACATAGTGTTTGGGCTCAGTTTCCATTTGTCTGAGAACAAAATTTTCGTCCGAAGCTATGTTTCGGGTGGCAATGGTTAGTGTGCCGCCTTCGGGCATGGCGTCCACGGCATTTCCACCGAGGTTCAGCAGTACTTGTTCCACCTGCACCGGATCGGCCTGTATCGACCAGATGGAAGGGGCCAAGTCCAGTTCAACGGTGATCATTTTGGGAATGGTCCGCTCCAGCATTTTTACGGTATTTTTCACCTCGTGGTTCACGTCGACTTGTTGCAGTTGAGCTTCGGCCTTGCGGCTGAACAGCAAAAGTTGGCGGACCAGCTGGCTTGCCCTGTCAATGGATGCGGAAATGGTTTTCAGCCGAGCAGCTTCCGGGTGATTTGCCAGTCTGCCCTGTAGCAGGAGCTGGATATTGCCGCCGATGACCTGGAGCAGGTTGTTGAAATCGTGGGCCACGCCACCTGCCAGTCGTCCCACGGATTCCAGTTTCTGGGCATTGATCAATTGCATCTTCAATTTTTCTTTTTCAGTATGGGCCTTGATGCGTATTGTAATGCCCATGATGGTCGAAAGAAGCACCAGCAGGCTGCCTCCGGCCAGGATCGGCCCTGCTGTGGTCAGCAAAACATCGCAGCCCCAAAAAAGAATCATGCTCGCCAGGGGAAAAAGCAGCACTACGAGCACGGCCCCAGTGCTGATGAGCACTGAAGTGGATAAACACAACAGCAAAGACACGATAATGCCGGCCAGGATCGTCGAAGCCGTTGTATACACGCTTATCCAGATCGGTTCGCGATAGTGACTTGCGGAGAGCGTGTTGTGGATAAACACGGCGTTGATCTCAAAACCGGGCATGGCTTTGGCTGTGGCCGTCTGGTGCAAATCCATCAGGCCGGCAGCCGAAGAACCCATCAAAACTATGCGGTTCCGCAGGAGAGCGGGATCAAAATTTTCAGTGAGCACATCCAACGCACTGAGATGGTGGAAATTATTATTTGTCCCATGAAAACGCAGCAAGGCCCTGCCTTGTCTGTCTATGGGGATGCTCCTATTTCCGAGGCGAAGTCTTGGTCCAAAGATATCATTATCAATGTGGAGCGTGCTTTCTCCGGTGGCAAGGATCAGCACCGCCAATGACAGGCTGGGGTAAAAACGTCCCGCGTATTTCGCGAGCAGGGGCATGCGACGAAGAATGCCGTCTTGATCACTTTCCGTGTTGATAAACCCGCTGATTTCCAGTCCGGCCTGGATCGCGGGGACATTACACAGTATCCCGCTGGCTTCGGGCATTTGCAACCCGGAGAGATCGCCTTTGATATCCAAAGGCCGCATGTTGCAGACATGATCAAGGTTTTCGAATTGGTGCGAGAAAAAAACAGCTCCGGCCGTGCGCGTCCTGGCCAAGGTGTGTCCAAAGTAGGCGTCGTTGTCCTCCATGCCTCTGGGCAATCCGCTGATGGTGATTTCCAGGTCGAATTCGCGCTTGAAGGTATCTTGAAGGGTGGACCAGGATGTCCGATCCGGTTCGGAGAAGAGAATTCCCAGTCCAAGCGCCGCCGGGGAAGCCACAGTAAGGTTGTTGACCATGGCGGCCAGACGATACCGCAGCCAGGGCCATTGTCCTACGGCGATCAGGCTTTCATCATCCACGTCCACCAGGACTGTTTGATCAGACGGAGGATCATTGCTTCTGAATCGAACCAGGGTATCGAAGAAAATATTGTCCAGGTTTTTCAGCCAGATTGGGTCTTTCCAGACAATGAGGCCCCAAACCAAGCTCAACACTATTCCCAGGATGAGGATGTTTTTGGGGCTGCTCAAATCTTGGCGATTCCAGAGATATTCACACACGGAACCATTTTTCGGACACGTTGTTGTTTGCATTGCTATGCTATGACCATGCCAAAGCCCAATGAACACCACGCAAGCTTTGTCTTCAAGCTATGGAAAATCAGCCTGTTTCATGATCGCTTGGACGTGGTGTATACAACAAGGAGGCGCATCAGCGGATAAGAATTTCAACACGGCGATTTCTGGGTTCGGAGATATTCGGTCCTGTGGGAACGAGCGGATCATGATCACCGTATGCGAACACCTCCATGATATCCGATAGAATGCCTCCCTGTTCCAAAAGTTCGCGCACTGTGCCGGCCCTTTCTAGAGAGAGCTTGTAATTACGGACGCTGTCGCCCGCAGTGTCGGAATGTCCGATGATGCTGACTTGCGGGGCCTTCCAGTCCTTGATGGTTTGGAGAATCCCCGGCAAAAGTTCCAGGGACGCGTGGTCGGGCGCGACCGCATTGGTTTCGAAATAGAGCAGAAAGCTGGCGGGCTGTTCTGGCAGCACAGCCAAAGCTTCCCCGAACAATTCGCCCATGGTGTGTTGATCCATCTCTTTGGCGGCGCTGATTTTGTCAGTGACTTCAACGTATTGATTCTCCTGATCCAGGACAAATTCATCCGTTGGCGTGGAGACAACCACCTGCCCAACCCTGCCGTCGTGGTCCGGCACAAGGACAACAGTGGTTTTGGGGGCGCATGCCGCAATTAATGCGACGATGCAAAAGATCATCAGGATATTTGGTTTCATTGTTTTTCCTGCCTTAGTCGATGCGGACCAAAAATTTCGTGCCCCGTACACCCACTGTTGTTTGAGGGGTATTGAATTTCACGGCTTCAGGCGCCAGTTTTTCGAGTTTGCCGGACGAATAGACCGCGGAGCCTTTTTTCATATGGATATCAAAGGAATAGTTTTCATTGTTGGGTTCAAAACGAAAACTGCTCACCACCATTTCCGAGGCAGGTCCGACACTGATTCTGGTGCCGTCCAGAAAAATGACGCCGACGGCACTGTTTTCTGCCGTGCGCAGGATGTCGCCCTCCCGCAGATTCGCCCCGGGAATGGCCGTCACAATGCGATCCTCGCGTTGCACCTCGACCTGCCCGGATACGGATTTCACATTGCCGATCGTTTCCTGAGCCAACACAGGGCTTGTCCAAAACAGCACCACAAACAAGGCTGTGACGATGCTTCTATACATGCCGCCTCCTTTCGGATATAATTGTTGCCGCATTTTACATCATATCAACTTGTCCAGTAAAACTCAATCAAACCGCGGCACAATGCCAGAACCCCGTCAAGTCCTTTTTTCCTTTTCCTGGAAAAAGAATATCGGCCCTTCCCACTGACGACGTTGAAACTTTTGTAAACGGCTTTAACGGGACCCTAGGCCAGATGCGCGACACGCATTTCCGGTTCGTCCTGGAACCAAAACAGAAAATATCCCGCACAGGTCGGTTTTCGCGCTTTCTTTATCCCGGGAAAATTTTTTCTTGACAAGTTATTTACTTTTGTAAATTATTAGGCATGCGGCGCGCATGCATTTTGGCGACTTTTTCCAGAGAGTGGTCAAAAGCACTGAGATTGCCACCCAAAAAGGCTGGCCAACCTGCTCGGAATTGAACCAGCAGCCATTACTTTGGCCAAGTCCCGGGGTGTTCCAAAACGTTGGGCACTCGCCATTGCGTCCGGCCCCTCGACATCAATGCACTGAGATAACACCTTGCCGTGGCCGGGAAATTCGTCAAGCACATCGGGGTTGTCAGTCGAAAAAACGTGCCCCTGCCGTTATCTCTCTCGCCGGTGGCCGCCGGCTTTCCCTCACCTACTGACGATTTCCTGGAAAAACGCCTGGATCTGAACGAATACCTGATCACAAATCCTCCGGCCACGTTTCTTGTTCGCGTTTCCGGCCACTCCATGAAAGACGCAGGCATATTTCACGGGGATATTCTTGTGGTGGACAAGTCCCTCCAGCCTCTCGACGGCCACGTTGTCGTCGCGATATTGCTTGATGAGTTTACCGTCAAGACGCTGAAGCTGAAAAACGGCAAGGCGTTTTTGGTTCCGGCCAACGGGGTCTACTGGGAAATAGAAGTCACACCGGAGATGGACTGCGAGATTTGGGGGGTGGTCACGAGCGTGATCAGAAAATTGAGGTGATATTTGGCTGTTCAAAAGGAATCATCTGCATATGTGCGGACGTTTCGCCCTGTGGGCCGCCCTGAATGCCCTTGATCATTACGGCGTTGCGGATGATCCCGGCATTGTCATTCATCCCAGCTGCAACATCGCGCCGGGCCAAGACATCAACGATCCTGACTGCATCGTTCCGCTCCTGTTGCCGGATGGTGCTCGAGTTTGACCATGTCGTCGACCTTGACGATTTTCGCCCTGATGGACTGCAATAATTTCTACGCGTCCTGCGAACGGGCGTTCAATCCCGGCCTGCGCAAGCGGCCCATCGTGGTCCTGTCCAACAACGACGGCTGTGTGATTGCCCGGTCCCATGAGGCCAAAGCCCTGGGGATTCCCATGGGCGCACCGGCCTTCAAGTTTCAGCCCCTGTTCAAAGAGCGCGGCGTGGCGGTCTTTTCCTCCAACTTTGCCCTGTACGGCGACATGTCCCGACGGGTGATGGATACAGCGGCCCGGTTCACGCCGGACATGGAAATCTATTCCATCGACGAGGCGTTCCTGCGCCTGGACCGAATGCATGGCCGCCCCTTGGACCTGGCGCGCAAGATCAGGTCCACGATCCTGCAGTGGACGGGCATCCCTGTGTCCATCGGCATCGGCCCGACCAAGACCCTGGCCAAGGTCGCCAACCGGGAGGCCAAGAAGAATCCTGAGCACGGCGGGACATTCAGTCTTGTGGACTATCCAGACCAGGACCGGATTCTTGCCGGGATCGAGATCGAGGACATCTGGGGGATCGGGCGGCAGTACGGCAAGAAGCTGCGCGATTTCGGCATTGGCAACGCCTTGCAATTCAGCAGGCTGGACAAGGATTGGGTCCGGAAGCGGATGACCGTGAACGGGATGCATACCCTGCTGGAACTCCAGGGCGTCCTTTGCATCCCGCTGGATCAGACCGTGGCCACGCCCAAGAGCATTGTCTGCTCCCGCACCTTTGCCAAGGCCGTCACGGACAAGGACAAGCTGGCGGAACTGATCTCCGGCTACGCGGCCAGGACCGGGGAGCGCCTGCGCGGGCAGGGTTGCGTGGCCGGGCAGCTTCAGGTCTTCGTGCTCACGGATCGCTTTCGCCTGGACAAGCCGCAGTACAGCAACGCGGCCACCGTCTCCCTGGCCATACCCTCAAGTCACACGCCGGACCTGATCCGGGCGGCCCGGACGGCTCTGGAGCAGATATTCAAGCCTGGCTTTGAGTATCGCAAGGCCGGGGTCATGGTCTTCGGGATCGAGAAAGAGCAGGGACGCAGGTTGCGCCTGTTCGAGCCGCCGACTCAGGAACGAGCGCGGTACAAGGCAGTGATGGAGGCCATGGACCGGATCAACGCCCGGTGGGGGGCGATGACCATGCGCGTGGCCGCGGAAGGCGCGGAAAAACGCTGGGTGATGCGCCAGGCCCACTTGAGCCCGAGATACACGACGGACTGGAAAGAGTTGCCGAGGGCGGGTCATTAGCGGCGGAGCGGAGGGAACAGGCGGTTGCTGGGTGCGACTTCGCCAGGTTTCAGAATTGGGCTAACTGTGATGGGATGGCCCCGCCCCTTTAAAAGGGTACACCTCAAGGACACCCAAACCCTTGAAGGAGGCCATCCCATCACTGTTATGAAAACTCATTGTGCATAAAGCCGGCTTCATATTTGTGCCGGAGCAGAGTCAGGCCTTGCTTTTGGATTATTTCGTCTTGATCCTCCCATCTTTATCCGGTAGCAAACTTGTGCCCTAATACTGATGTTTCGTTTCGGCCCGCCTGAAATCTAGCCCTAAAACACTGGAGTTTCCTTGTGACCTCTAAGAAGTGGCTCTTAACCATACAGTTGCCCATCTCCTTCTACGCGCCCCCGATTTGACCAAGAGCTCCTCCCCATGTCTGACTCCGCACCATCCGCAATCCTGACCCTGGTTGAGCGCTTCGCCATGCACCGCGAGGCGTATAAATCCCCGGAGTACAATGAAACCCAGGTTCGCCGGGAGTTCATCGACCCGTTTTTCAAGGCCCTGGGCTGGGACGTGGACAACGCAAAGGGCTACGCCGAACAGTGGAAAGAGGTGTATCACGAAGACGCCGTGCGCATCGGCGGCGTGACCAAGGCTCCGGACTACTCCTTTCGCCTGGGCGGCCGCCGCCTGTTCTTTCTGGAAGCCAAAAAGCCCGCGATCAACCTGCGCGAGGCCCAGGGCCCGGCTTTCCAGTTGCGACGCTACGCCTGGACCGCCAAGCTGCCGATCTCCATTCTCACGGATTTCGAGGAATTCATCGTCTACGACACGCGGGTCAAACCGGCGATTACGGACAAGGCGTCCAAGGCCCGCATCCTGTACATGACCTTTGAGGAATACGCGCAACGCTGGGCTGAAATCGCTGATCTGTTTTCGCCCGAGGCCATTCGCAAGGGCGCGCTGGACAAGTATGTCCAGTCATCCACGCAGAAGCGCGGCACGGCCGAGGTGGACGACGCCTTTTTGTCCGAGATCGAATCCTGGCGGGAAATGCTGGCTCGGAACATCGCCCTGCGCAACCCCGGCCTGTCCCAGCGCGAATTGAACTTCGCGGTGCAGTTGCTCATCGACCGGGTCATCTTCCTGCGCATCTGCGAGGACCGGGGCATTGAACCCTATGGCCGTTTGCGGGGCTTGCTCAACGGCGAAAACACCTATCCACGGCTGCGCGAACTCTTTGACCGGGCGGACAAGCGCTACAATTCCGGCCTGTTTCACTTTGAGCGGGAAAAGGGCCGACCGGGCCTTCCGGATGAGCTGACCCCGCGCCTGAACGTCGACGACAAGGTGCTCAAGGACATCTTTCGGCGGCTCTACTACCCGGACTGCCCGTATGAGTTTTCCGTGCTCCCCGCGGAAATTTTGGGCCATGTGTACGAGCGGTTTCTGGGCAGCGTGATCCGCCTGACCGAAGGCGGCCGGGCCAAGGTGGAGCAGAAGCCCGAGGTGCGCAAGGCCGGAGGGGTCTATTACACGCTGTCGTACATCGTGGACTACATTGTCCGGCAGACCGTGGGGGAGCTGGTCAAAGACAAGACGCCGCAGGAAGCGGCCGGGATGACCGAGACCTGGAAACCGGCCAGGAATCGGCGGCCCTTGGCCGTGCTGGACCCGGCCTGCGGGTCCGGCTCGTTTCTCCTGGGCGCGTATCAGTTCCTGCTGGACTGGCACCTGGAATGGTATGCCCAGACCCCGGACAAGTGGAGCCGGGGCAAGACCCCGCGCATTTTTCATCATCATCGCGGCGGGTGGCGGCTGTCCACGGACGAGCGCAAGCGCATCCTGCTGACCAACATCTTCGGCGTGGACATCGATTCTCAGGCCGTGGAAGTGACCAAGCTGTCCCTGTTGCTCAAGGTCCTGGAAGGCGAGAGTTCCGAGACCCTCCAGCGGCAGTTGAGCTTTTTGCAGCAACGCGCCCTGCCGGATTTGTCCGCGAACATCAAATGCGGCAACAGCCTGGTGGGGCCGGATTTTTTTCAGAACCGCCAGGCAAGCTTTCTGGACGAGGAAGAGCTGTACCGGATCAACGCCTTTGACTGGCAGGCCGAGTTTCCAGGGATCATGCGCGGCGGCGGGTTCGACGCGGTGATCGGCAATCCACCCTATGTGCGTCAGGAAGGGCTGGGGCAGTTCAAGGAGTATTTCAGCCGGGCCTATGCGGCCTATTCCGGCACCGCGGACCTGTACGTGCCGTTCATTGAAAAGGGCGTGTCCCTGCTCGCGCCGGGCGGTCTGTTCGCCTACATCGTGGCCAACAAATGGATGCGGGCCAATTACGGCAAAGGGCTGCGCCAATGGCTGGCGGACAAGTGCCTGCTGGAGATCGTGGATTTCGGCGACCTGCCCGTGTTCCAGAAGGCCACCACTTATCCCTGCATTCTGCGCATTGCCAATGCACCGGTCCGGGATACCGTGCGGGTTGCGAACATCGAGACGATGGACTTCCCTGACCTGGCCGGGCACGTGCACGAGCACGGGTTTGACGTGCCCGTGGCCGGGCTGGATCCGGGCGGCTGGACCCTGGCCCGCAAGGCGGAACAGGACCTGCTCGGCAAGCTGCGCAGCGTGGGCGTTCCGCTGGGGGAATACGTCCAGGGCAGGATTTTCTACGGCATCAAAACCGGACTGAACAAGGCTTTTGTCATTGACGCCGCCACGCGGGAGCAAATCATCGCGGAAGATCCCCACAGCGCGGAACTGATCAAGCCGTTCCTGGCCGGGCGGGACATCAAGCGGTATGCGCCGTTGCAATCAGACAAGTTTTTGATCTTCACCCGCAGAGGCGTCAATATCAACGCCTATCCCGGCATCAAAGCATATCTTGAGCAATTCAAGACCGAACTGACCCCAAAACCCAAAGGCTGGAAAGGGCCGTGGAAAGGCCGCAAGCCGGGTCCGTATCAGTGGTACGAAATCCAGGATACTGTTGCCTATTACCAGAAATTTGAACGACCGAAGATAATCGTTCCAGCCATCGTCAGACAGGCTTCATACCAGCTTGACTTGGAGGGTTTCTACTCTAACGACAAGACTTCCATCATAGCCTCGGATGACTTGTACCTTCTAGGGCTTCTGAATTCCAAAGTTCCGGATTATGAGCTGCACAAAATCGCTTCCACCAAGCAGGGCGGGTATTATGAATACAAGCCCATGTACATCGAACAACTCCCCATCCGCACCATAGACCCCGCCAACCCCGCGGACGTTGCCCTGCACGGCAAGCTGGCCGCCCTGGTCCAGCGGATGCTGGACCTGCACAAGCGGGCCGCCGCCGCTTCCACCAGCCACGAGCAGACCCTGATCCAGCGCCGGGTCGCGACGACGGACCAGGAAATCGACCGCCTGGTCTATGAACTGTACGGCCTGAACGACGAGGAAATTGCGATAGTGGAGCAGGCGGTGAAGGGCTGAGATCGCGATCAATTCCGGCATGATGCAAAGTAATCAGGGGAAATATGCTTTTCATGCATGCAGGAAACTTTTCGAAAAAAATCAAAATACAAGGCTTGACCCCAATTCTTTGAGTATCAATGCATTTTGTCCGCATCGACCTCTCCTTGAGCGCATACTGGTGACATGACATCACCGCGACGATCACGATGCCGTCGAGGTGCCAAGGAAGGATCGGTTGCCGGTTGGCTGAGACATTCAACATTCTCTACGGATTTCCAACGATACGTTTGGAAAATTAATTCAACATGTCATGGATAATAACATGAATTTATTATATTGACTCAAATTAGATACATGATTATTAGATAAATGTTTGTGCAGAAAGCATGTATAACAATTCAATGCAACGTATTCACAAGGAGATTGATCATGCGCCGAATTATCCTCGTCATTGCAGCAGCATGCCTCTTGTTGTTCGCCGCGGTCCCGGTTTGGGCCGCGAAAACGGAACTGATCTTTTCCTGGTCCTCCAACGCCGGTCCACTCAACCCGCATCTCTACTCTCCCAGCCAGATGTACGCCCAGGCCATGCTTTACGAGCCGCTGGTGCACTATGGAGACGACGGCTCGGCCGTGCCCTGGCTGGCCGAACGCTGGGAGATCAGTGCCGACGGCAAGGCCTACACGTTTTATCTTCGGCCGGGCGTGGTCTTTTCCGATGGCACGCCCTTTGACGCCAAGGCGGTAAAGATGAATGTGGACGCGGTATTGGCCAACGCGGGCCGCCATACGTGGCTGGACATGATCAACCAGATTGAAAGCTGTGAGATCGTGGATGCGATGACCGTGCGCCTGAATCTGAAAAACGCCTACTACCCCATGCTTCAGGAGCTGGCCCTGATCCGGCCCCTGCGTTTTCTGTCTCCCTCGGCATTCCCCGAGGACGGGGATACTTCCAAGGGGATCATCGCGCCCATCGGCACGGGGCCGTGGGTACATACGGATTTCAGAAAGGGCGAATATGACGTGTTCGTGCGCAATGAGCGCTACTGGGGGCCGAAACCGGCCCTTGAGAAGATCACGGTCAAGGTCCTGCCGGATCCCGAGTCCAGGGTCATTGCGCTGGAAACCGGGCTCATTGATCTGATCTACGGCGCCGGAGGGCATGCCGCGGGACAGATCGGCCTGGAGGCCTTTACTCGTTTGGCCCGCCAGGGACGATTGCCCACCGGAGTTTCCGGTCCGCTCTCCACACGCCTGCTGGCCGTGAATTCCGGGCGTGGTCCCACCAGTGAACTGGCCGTGCGCCAAGCAATTCAGCATGCCGTGAACAAGGATCTGCTGGTGGAAGCCATTTTCCTGGGCGTGGAAAAGCGGGCCGACTTCCTGTTCGCGCCCTCCATGCCCTATTGCGATCTGGGACTGGCCCCCTTTGCCTTTGACCGGGCAAAGGCCGAACAACTGCTGGACGATGCGGGCTGGGCTCTGGATCCGGGCAAAAGCGTGCGGGTCAAGGACGGCCAGGAGCTGGTGGTGGATTTCTGCTTCACGGGCAACGACGCCCTGCAAAAGGCCATTGCCGAGGCCTTGCAGGGGGAGTTGGCCAAGGTCGGCCTGCGCCTGAACCTGATCGGCGAGGAGAGCGATTCCTTTCTGCGGCGCCAGAAGGACGGCGAGTTTGGAATGATCTTCAACGACACCTGGGGCGCTCCCTACGAACCCCATGCCATGGTCGGCTCCATGCGCGCCCCGTCTCATGCGGATTATCAAGCCCAGGCCGGGCTGCCCATGAAAAACGAATTGGATGAAATGATCGGCCGGGTCCTGCTGACCACGGACGAGGAGCAGCGCCAGGAGTTGTATCTGGAAATTTTGACCACCTTGCACGAGCAGGCCGTGTATCTGCCTCTGACCTATATGACCTCGGTGCGCGCCCATAATCCCAAATTGCGGGGAGTGGAGTTCACGCCCATGCGCCAGTACATTCCCTTCGAGCGGATGTACTGGGCAAAGTAGCGATTCCGGACAGGGAGAGAATCGGACATGCTCCGTTACATTGCTCGCCGGATCGGCATTCTCATTCCGATTCTCTTTCTGGTTTCGGTCCTGGTCTTCTTGATGCTGCGCCTGGCCAAGGGCGATCCGGCCATGGCCTATCTGCGGCTGTCCAACATTCCGCCCACAGCCGATGCCCTGGAAGAGGCCACCCGGATGCTCGGCCTGGATCTGCCCCTGTGGGAGCAGTATTTGCGCTGGGCAGGCCGAGCCCTGCGGGGCGACTTCGGCCTCTCCTGGGTCACGGGCCAGCCCGTGCTGGGCGAGATACTCTACTATCTGCCCGCTACCCTCAAGCTCACGGGCATGTCTTTGCTGCTGACCCTGGTCTTCTCCATTCCCCTGGGCGTGCTGGCGGCCCTGCGCAGGGACGGGTGGGCCGATCACCTGACCCGGGCTTTCGCCTTCATGGGCGTGTCCATGCCCAGTTTCTGGTTCGCTTACATCTTGATCTTCATCTTTTCGGTGACCCTCAACCTGCTTCCGCCCATGGGCATGGGCGGCTTTGCGCACATCATCATGCCGGCCACGTCCCTGGCCCTGATGTCCACGGCCATCAACATCCGTTTTTTGCGGGCCAACATGCTGGAAAACATGCATGCCCGTTCCGTGCTGTACGCCCGGGCCCGCGGTCTGTCCGAGCGCCGGGTGATCTGGGGGCACGTGTTCCGCAACTCCCTGGTGCCCGTGGTCACCAGCATCGGCATGCACCTGGGCGAACTCATCGGCGGGGCCGTGGTTGTGGAAATGGTCTTTGCCTGGCCCGGGGTGGGCCGCTATGCGGTCATGGCCATCTTCAACCGGGACTTTCCAATTTTACAGTGCTTTCTGCTGGTGATGACCGCGATCTTCGTGCTCTGCAATCTGCTGGTGGACATCCTGTACGCCTGGATCGATCCGCGCATCCGCCTCCAGGGGGACCGGACGTGAGCTGCGAGACCGCTTTCTGGCAACGGCGCATGGTGATCGCGGCGGCGTTTCTCGCCGCAGTGGTCCTGGGGGGGGCCCTTTTCGCGCCCCTTATCGCACCCAACGATCCGTTGGCCGTGGACCTTACAATCCGGCTTTCACCGCCTGGTCCCGGCCACTGGCTGGGCACGGATCATCTGGGCCGTGACGTGCTTTCCCGCTTGATCTGGGGGGCGCGGGCCTCCCTGGGTTCCGTAGCGGCCATACTCTGCTTGGTGGTGCTGATCTCCACCGCGGTGGGCTGCCTGGCCGGGTATGTCGGCGGCAAGGCGGATGCGGTGCTGATGCGTATTTGCGACGTGTTCCTGACTTTTCCAACGTTCATTCTGGCCATGTTCATGGTGGGCATCCTGGGCACGGGCATGGTCAACGTGATCATCGCCATCGCCATGACCCACTGGGCTTGGTACGCAAGGATCATCCGCAGCCTGGTGCTTTCCCTGCGCAACCGCAAGTATGTGCTCGCGGCCCGGGTGACCGGTTCTTCGCGCACCCGCATCCTGGGCAGACACATCCTGCCGCCAGTAAGCGCCCAGCTTGTGGTTCTGGCCACACTGGACATCGGGCACATGATGCTGCACGTGGCGGGCCTGTCCTTTCTGGGGTTGGGCGTGCAGCCGCCGAGTCCGGAATGGGGGGTGATGATCAACGACGCCCGCCAGTACATCTGGGAACATCCCCGGCTGATCATGCTTCCCGGCCTGATGATCTTCGTCTCGGTGATGGCCTTCAATCTGCTGGGCGATGCTTTGCGTGACCGGCTGGATCCGCATGTAAGCAAGGGGATGGGGGCGTGAGCCGCGAGCTTCTTTGTGTGGAAAGCCTGCGCCTGAGGGCCGGAGAGGGAAACGAGCAGCGCAGCCTGGTTTCGGACGTGTCCTTCAGCGTGCATGAGGGCCGCGTCACGACCCTGATCGGTTCCAGCGGTTCGGGCAAGTCGTTGTCCTGCCTGGCCGGGCTCGGGCTTCTTCCGCTCGGCGTACGCCGCGCGGGCGGCCGCGTGACGCTTTGCGGCCGCGACCTGGACGGCCTGTCCCCCGCGGCTCACAGGCAAATGCTCGGCCGGGAAGCCGCCTTGATCATGCAGAACCCCATGAGCTGCTTCGATCCCCTGCATACCATCGGCAGCCATTTTCAAGAAACTTTGGCCGCCCACGAAAACGGACGGCTTGATATGGATCGCTGCACCGAGGTCCTGGCCAGAGTCGGATTCGAACAGCCCAGACAGATGTTGCCCCTTTTTCCTTTTGAGATGAGCGGGGGCATGCTCCAGCGGGTGATGATCGCCCTGGCCCTGCTTTTGGGCGCACGTTTGCTGGTGGCGGACGAACCGACCACGGATCTGGACGTGGTCTCCCAGGCCCGCGTTCTGGACATTCTGGATGACCTTTGTCGGGAACAGGGACTGGGGATATTGCTGGTGACCCACGATTTGTCCATCGTGGCCCGGCTGGCTCGGGAAGCATACGTGATGCACGCGGGAAGGGTGGTGGAGCAGGGCGAGGTGACCGCGATCTTTGAATCGCCCAGACATCATGTGACGCGTGAGTTGTTGCGCGCGCACCACGACTTGGCCGGTTTCGCACCGGTTGATGCATCCTGTGGAGCAAAAACATGACCATATTGGAACTGTCCAAGGTCACCCGGCGCTACCGTCAGGGCGGATGGTTTCGCCGCAGCCGTGCATTGGTCGCGGTGCAGGAGGTCTCTCTGGCTCTGGATCCTGGTTGTTGTCTCGGACTGATCGGCCGGAGCGGGTCAGGCAAGAGCACCTTGGGCCGCCTGGTTTTGGGGCTGGAGACGCCAAATTCCGGCGCAGTGCTCTGGAAGGGCCGGGACGTGCGAGGCTTGCGCGGGCCGGATTACCTGGATTTCAGGCGCAACGTGCAGGTGGTCTTCCAGAACGTCCAGGCCGCGGTGAATCCGCGCTTGCCGGTCTGGAAGATCGTGGCCGAGCCCGTGGAGAACTTCGACGGCCTTTCCGGTGCCGCGGCCCGCAAGGCCGCCGTGGCCTTGCTGCTGCGGGTGGATCTGCGGGAAAAGGACGCGGATCATTTGCCCCATCAGTTCAGCGGGGGCATGCTCCAGCGGGTCTGCATCGCCCGGGCCCTGGCCTCCAGGCCGGCCTGCCTCGTGCTGGACGAGGCCGTAAGCAGCCTGGATATGGCTGTCCAGGCCCAGATCATCGATTTGCTGGACGAGATCCGCCGTGATACGGGCGCGGCCTGCCTGTTCATCTCCCACGATATCCGGGTCATCCGCCGGGCCTGCGACGAGTTGGCAGTGATGCACCAGGGCCGACTCGTGGACCGCCTGCCCCGGCCCTTCGCGCCCGGACCCGCCGCCCACCCTGTCCTGTCCGAACTGATCAACGCCATCCTGCCCGCCGCGCCAAAAGCCCCGAAATTGTGAACAATCACGTCACCGAGGATGATATCCTGTCGTTAGCATATTTGTGGATCAGGGAACTGATCAGGGTTTGGTAGGGGATGCCTTCCCGGATGGCTTTGGCCTTGATTTTTTGAATGTCGGATTCCAGGAGGCGGATGCTGATGGCCTTTTTCTTGGTGATCGTCTTGTCGACCAGGTCGGAAAATGCCTGCATCTCCGCGGCCATGTCCGGGGGGTGTTGATAGGCATCCCGGTGGATCGATTCGATCAATTTCTGCTCTTCCTGGTCCAGGTAAGGGATGGTGTTCATGATTTGCTCTCCTTTTTGAGAAGATGAGCGTATTTCTGATGATATTTTCTGTCGGGATAGATGGTTTTCAAAAAGACGGTGGATTCGCTTTCCACGAAAGGAACAATATGGACATACCCATTGAGGTCAACCACCAGGATTTTTTGATGGGGGCGCCTGTCCCGGCGAGGATGGACTTCGATGGTCAGGAGCTGTTGTTGGCCACTGCTATAGAGCCACTTGAGGGCCGGTATAATGAGGCCACCTTCTGGCCAGTCTAATGGAGCCACCCTTTGGCCAGCGTAATGAGGCCACCTTATGGCCAGTATAATG
>DSBL01000151.1 GCA_011049455.1 Desulfonatronum sp.
CTATGGCATCCTTGCATACTATGACCATCCCATCTCAACGGGACCATTGGAAGGAACGAACAACAAAATCAAAACGATGAAACGTCAAGCCTACGGATTCCGTGACAACGAGTTCTTTAAACTCAGAATCTTGGGCCTTCATGAAACCAAGTACGCTTTAACCGGATGAACCAAAAAAATCAACCCCTCCGCCGGATTTGACCTGCTCCATGCAGACCTGGCGAGCCGCTGAGTCGTCATATTCCAAGGCATCGGACATGGCCGAACGCACCAGGTGCAGCGGAGCTCCGAGGTCAGCTGGGCCCAGGGGGCGCTGGGCCGGGCCGCCCGGGACCGGCGTGTGGGGAATGTTCTGAAGCACTTGATCAGAGATCACATGCGGCGCGTCATGGGGGTGGGTGGTGAAGCCGGGCGTAATGAATCCAGTGACGGACTGATCGCAGAACATTTTGGCATGATGCCAAGTGTGGGCCTGAACGTCGACGATCCCGGAAGCGGCCAGGGCCCGCAGTTCCGGCCAAGTGCAATAGGGAGTCGCGGAGCGGTCCGCCAGGGGGTCAAAGCCTGGCTCGCCCAAGACCGGGCGGACGCTTTCCGCGTCCGCAATCCGGCCGACAATAGCGAAAGTCACGGCCTGCTGACAATACTTGCGCATCAGGGGCGCGGCCACAGTCCACAGGCTGGCCCAGGCATCGTCAAAGCAGAGCATCACGCTTTTCGGTCCTGGATGCGTGCCGCGCAGCACGTACGCGGCCAGCGCGTCCGAAGCGATGGTCCTGAAGCCGCTCTCCGCCAGCCTGCGCAGGTAGGGTTCCAGACCACTGGCCGTGACCTCATGAAAATGAAAGACCGGAACGCAAGAGCCGATCCCGCCTCCGAAAAGAAAGCGCGGATATCGGCCTGTAGCCAGGTCGAGAAGTCCGCGCCAGGGCGTCTTGCGTTCCTGAAAGGGGATACGTTGGGTCATGAGAAATAACGCCGCATGCGCTTCAGCGCAGTCTGGTCAGGCTGACTCCGGCAATGGCCAGGTCCGCCCTGCCGAAAAACACGAACGACATGTTCAACGGCAGGTTGTTGTCCAGACGGAACCGGGCCGTGACCGGGTGCTGGGCCGTGACCGGAACGGCCAGCCCGCTTTTGGCGTTCCAGTCGGTTTCCAGGTGCAGTTCGCCAAGGACCACTCCGGCCTCGGCCTGACTGGAAAAATCCAGACTGATCTCGTATTCTCCGGCTGGAAAGGGCATTTTGGGACCGTAAAACACGATCCGTTCCTCCTCATAGGCTTTCTGAATGACCACGTGATCCGTTTCCAGATCTGCGTATCCGGCATGAAAAAAACTGGGGCCGGGCAGGATCGTCGTCTCTCCGGGCGCGGGCAGGGACCAGGGGCCGGCCGCCAGCAAGGCCGAATCAAGATCCACGTTGCCGGACTCCCAGATCAAACGCAGTCCCAGGTCTCCGAAGCGCCCGGTCTGGGCGTCCACATCCAGCCAGTGCCAGTCTTGATTCTGAACAGGGTATGTCCGTTGGGCCACGAGTTGCCCGTCTAGGGACACCTCTGCCGTGAGTCGGCCATGGCCTCGGGCCCGAACCATCCACCGCAGGTTCGGCGCGGGCGGGGCGTTGCGGGGTTGCAGGCGGACCCAGGCATCGGCACCGTTCAGGGTGACATATTCGCCCCGGCTGGCGTCCAGGGCCTCACCCGCAACGATGTTGCCGGTCCTGGAGTGCTCCATTTCCCAATGCCTGGCAGGAAAAAAGGTCTGCCAGGCTGTGGCCGGTTTTGATTGCTGTTGCGTTGCATCCAGGGCCGCATCCAAAACTGTATCCGGAGTTGTATCCTGGATGCGGAAGGCCCAGACTCGATCGCCTTGACCGAGAAAGGTCAGCCGAGGATGGTTCAAAAATGCCTTGAGCGTGTAGTTGACGGGGAAGGGACTGACCTTTTCCGGAAAAAGATCCTCATGTACCAGCAAATACCGAATGCCACGATCCAGCAAGGACGCGGCCTGTGCCGGGGCCAGATGCCCCTGGTTCAGGCTGAGATAACGCAAGAAAACGTCCTCGTAATACTCCGTGGCAATGGACGGCTTGTACCCGTTGATCATCCGGATCCGGTACATCACCGCATAATACTGATAGATGGAAGTAAAATGGCTGTCCCCCGGCCACAGGGTGATAACCAGGGCGCGCGGCTCGATTTCGGCTTGGGCCGCGTCCTCGGCCACGGCTTGATAGGCGGCCTGGCTGGGATTCAGCTTGGTCAGGGCAGGAGTGCTCAGCGTGGAGTACTCCCACACCAGGGCCGTAGCCGCCACGATCAGACAACCGTACCGCCACCAGGCCCGGCCCTTGCCCAGGCTGATCATGGCCGTCAAGGCCACTGCTCCGGCTACGGCCACAAGAGTCGGCAGCAGGCTGAAAATCTTCCCGGCCTGACGGATCATGGCGTAGGGCGGAATGATCTCGCGGACTAGGCCGAACAGTCCGCCGGAGCGCAGCCCGTGCGGCCCCAGAGCCAGGACCGCGGCCACGGCCAATCCAACGCTAAGCAAGGCCAGAAAGAGCAGGCTGCGCAAATGTTCTCTGGGCCGGCAAAGAAAAAGAAGGGCCATGGCAGCCAAACCCGCAAGGATCAGGACCGGCCACGTCTTGCCGAGATAGACCTGACTGGAAATATCGTTGCCCTGCCAGGTGAAAAATCCCTTGGACTGGGGCGAGAACAGCTTGACCTCGCCGATGCCCCGGCCGCCCGCGGTATGCGTCTGTTCCAGGGACTTGGACTGCAATTGGACTACAGCCAGGATCAGCAGCCCGAATACCACTAGCGGCAAAAAAGCCTTGACCAACCAAACCAAGCCGGTCTTGTTCAGGGTCACTTCGCCCCGGCCGTAAAGCAGGGCCAGAACGCACCAGGCCGGGGAAACCAGGACCACGAAAAAGAACACGTGCAGATCCGCCAGATAGCTGCTGATGATGGCCGCTCCGGCGAGTACGGCCCCGCGCGCCTTGCCCTCGCGCACGGCGATATCCAGCCCCAAAAGCAGCACCGGCACCCACATCATGGCGAATCCCGTGGGGCTGGCCTCGAACAATGTTTTCCAGCGGTAAGGCAACAGGATCGTCGCGCAGCTCATCAGGAAAACGACCCATCCATCCGCGCTGTACCGCCGGACCAGATACCACGTGGCCAGCACCGTGATCCACAAGGACAGCAATCCGGCCACGTTGAAGCCGAAGGCCTGGCCGAAGAGCAGCCGGCCGGCGGTGTAGAACAGGGAAAACGGCACATAGTATCCGCCCGGAATGTACCGCTCGGCATCGTCGCCGGTATTGAACTCATACAGGTTGGCAAACCAGGGCGTGCCTCCGGTCAGCCACTCTTTGTACAGCTCGAAGTAGTACAGCAGCTGGAGGTGGTCCCCGGGAATCATGGTTCTGATCTGCTGTCCCGGCGCGCCGTGCGCGGACACGGGAATAGCCTGGAACATATGCACGGGCAGGGGCCAGGACAGCACGGCCCACAACGCGATAGTCGCGAACAGGGTGATGGGAAGGACGAGGCGTGGTTTCATAACATTCGCTTGGGCCGGGATGAATCGTATAGTCGGATCAATGCCGGACCGGCGCGGTCCTGAACACGAAAAATTTTTGCATGAAAAAAGCCACGATCATCAGCAGACCGTAGGAAAGGACCTGGGAAAGGTAGGGGTTGATGCCCAGAACGTCTACGCAAAAGGCCAGTAGCACCAGGTTGCCCGCGAAAACCAAGGCATAGGTGGCCAACATTTTTCCGAACATGGCCGTGGAGGCCTTGGTCCGTACCCGGAATGTAAACCGTTTGTTCATGTAGAAACTGTAGCAAATGCCAAACGCATAATCTGCGCTGAGCGCCAGAACATAGTGCCACCCGAGGTAGATCAGCAAAAAATACAGGGATGTGGTCAGCGCAACATTGGTCGCCCCGATGATGTTGAACCTGATGAACTGGATCAGGGAACGATTTTTTTGATGGTCCATTGCGGTGCTTTGTTCGTGGTCAGGTAATGTTTGCCCAGGTATTCGCTGATCAGTCCCAAAAACATCAGCTGGATGCCCGAGAAAAAAGTGATGGCCACCATGATCGAGGCCCATCCCTGGCTGGATTCCGGATAGAGCAGCTTCTCCAGGATGAAATAGATGATCAGGAACCCACTGATGATGGAAATGCCCAAGCCCAGCATGGTGAACACCCGCAAAGGCTTAATGGAGAAATTGATGAACATGTTCAACCACAGGGAGATCAGTTTTTTCAGCGTATAGTTGGATTTGCCTTCTTCCCGGTCGTTGTGGCGGACCAGAACCGAGGAGATGCTGGTGGTCACGCGCAGAATCAGGCCGTCCACATAAGGGAAGGGCCCCTGGTATTTGACGATTTCATCCACCACCTCCCGGCGGATGGCCTTGAAGCTGGAAAGGTACAAATTCTTGGGCTTTTCCAGAAGCCAGGTGGCGGTCAGGTCGTTGAACTTGCTGCCCAGGTTGCGAAATGTGCTGTGCTGTTTTTCCTCGAACCTCGAGTAAACTACGTCGAACCCCTTTTCCAGTTCTTGCACCAGGCGCATAATCTCCTCCGGTGGGTTCTGGAAGTCGTCGTCGATGATCACGGCGCAGTCCCCAGTGACATGATTGAGCGCGCACATCACAGCGTTATGTTCCCCGAAATTCTTGCGCAGGGAGATAAACCGCAGGTTGTCCCGGGCCAAGGCCATCCTCTCGCACACCGCCTCGCTATCATCCCGACTGGCGTCGTTGACCAGGACGAACTCCAGGGCATATCCGGACAATTCACGTTCAACCGTATCCACGAGCCGCTCGATGGTCGCGGCGCCGTTATAGACGGGGATGCAGATGGAAATTTTCATGGTCGTGCTTCTATCCCACATGCACCGGTTCGCCCAAAATCTCCCCCAGCACCTGGCAGACTCTGTCCTGGTCCGCGAAGGACAGGGCGGGATACATGGGCAGGGAGAATATCCGCTGGGCCGCCTGTTCGGTTTGCGGCAGATCGCCTTGTGCGTAGCCGAGGTGGGCGAAGCCGCGCATGGTGTGAATCGGCCAGGGATAGCTGATGTTCACGATGATGTTTTGCTTTTTCAGTTCAGCCATGATCCGGTCCCGATCCGGATGAGCGCAGACGTAGATGTAAAAGACATGCTCATTGTCCGGCACCGTCACGGGCAGTTGCAGCGAGGTGTTTGCAAGCATTTCGGCGTAGCGTTTGGCCAGGGTCTGCCGTTTGGCGATGTACGCGTCCAGCCGCGTGAGCTTGCGCAGCAGGATCTCCGCATGGATTTCGTCCAGCCGGGAGTTATAGCCCAGCTCTTCCGAATAATATACCGTGTCCATGCCGTAGAATCGCAGTCTGCGCAATTTCCGGTCCAGAGCTTCGTCATCTGTGACGACCATTCCCGCGTCGCCGTAGCCGCCCAGGGGTTTGGTCGGGTAGAAGGAGAACACGCCCATGTCGGACATGGCTCCCGCCCTCTTACCGTTCTGCCTCGCACCATGGGCCTGGGCACAGTCTTCCACGACATGCAGGCCGTGGCGCGAGGCCGTGGCCTGCACTGCGGCCATGTCTGCGCACTGGCCGTAAAGATGCACCGGCAAAATGCATCTGGTCCGTGGTGTGACCGCAGCCTCCAGCTGTCCCGCATCCATCAGGTAGGAATCCGGGGCGATATCCACGAATCTGGCCGTTGCCCCTGCCGCGGCAATGGCCGCCACCGTGGGCACGGCCGTGTTGGACACCGTGATCACCTCGTCCCCCGGTCCGATGCCCAAGGCCTTCAAGGCCAGAAAAAGGCCGTTGGTGGCGTTGTCCACGCCCACACCGTGCCGGACGCCGCAGTATGCGGAAAAGGCGGTTTCGAAATTCTTCCCGCTTTCCCCTAAAATCAACCGACCGGAGGCGAGAACCTTGGCAATGCCTTCCAGGATGTCGACCTTCTCCTCCTCCAGTTCTTCCAGATAATCCCACACTTTGATCACGGGATGTTCAGTCATGCGTCTGCTCCAAAAAGGATATTAATGATGTTCAGGCAGGCAGTGTTGCGCAACCTTGCGCATTTCGTCCAGAACCGTGGCGTCCTGGACGAGGATTTCAGCGAACTTTGCCTGGTCGTTGCTGGCGATCTGGTCCATGACGTGCTGCAGGAACGCCGCAAAGGTGTCGCCCGAAGCGGTTTCCACGTTGTGCCTGGCGTTGCCCTGTTGCACGACCACCGTTCCCCGAAAGTCCGCAGGCGGGGTGAAGATCCGTTCCGCTTCGCAGGCATAGCGTCCGCCGATCATGGACAGGCTGTTGCGGTATACGGCTCCCAGGCTGAAAAAACCGAGCAGCGAGCTTCCGCAGGGATAACTCAGGGTGGTGGAAAAGGAGATGTCCACGCGTCCCTGGGCTTCGCTGGAGACAATATCGCAAGCAATCCGCGCCGGGACCTGACCGAACAAAAAACGTCCGCTGCTCACGGCATACGGCCCCCGGTCCAGCAGCGCCCCGGCTCCGAATTCGGGCTGGTATCGAAAATTGTCCGGGTTCAGCGGCGGCGACGTGAACACAGCTACGACCGCCTGGGGAGGGCTGCCGTCCTCGCGGATCACCTGCTGAAACGCCTCAGCCAGGGGATGGTAGGGCCAGACATTGGCCTCGGCCAGGCACAGCCCGCGTTCGGTTGAAAGATCAGCCAGGGCCAAAGCGTCCTCCAGGCGCGTCACCGCCGGCTTGTCCAGGACCACGTGATGCCCTTTGTCCAGGGCTTTTTTGGCCCAGACCGCGTGCAGGCTGTTGGGCAGGGACACGTAGCACAGACACGGCGGGCATCGCTTTAGGGCTGTTTCATAATCCGCAAGGAGCATCCCGCGCCGTTGCTCCGGGATCATCTCCCGGGGATCGCCACAGCGGCTGGCAACATGAATCTTTGTGACGCCGGGCAGGGTCAATACGGCAGGCAGTACCCGCCGCCGGACAATAGAGGAAAAGCCAATGATCAGGACATCCATGATGAGTCGCCTTGATATGCGTTAAACCTGCGCGGGCAAGGCCGCGGGGGCCAGACAGGAAAGCAGTCCGCGCGCTTCGATGTTGAAATAGTTGTTGAAGCGGATGAATTCCTTCATCTGCCGAATCGTCATCCAGATATAGTTGTCCGGCAGGGGCAGGTCCAGCTCCGGGCCCAGTTCCAGGACCAGGTAGCGATTCTGGTCGTGATAAAACCGTCCGCCCTCCTCGGACTGCAGAGCGTTGTAGCGGACCGTTGCGGCGCTGGAATCCAGCAGGAGGCTACTGAACGGGGGCAAGGTATCCGGGCGGTCCGGGTCGTAGTTGCTTGGGGTCAGCTGGATGGTGGGTGCCATTTCCAGGCAGTCGAAATTTCCGGGTTCGACCCGGGCCTGCACCAGGAAGTGCATCACGCCGTTTTTCTTCTGGCAGAGAAAACAGATCATCCCGCCCTTGGCCGATTCGATCAAAGGCTGATGCCAAGCAGCCACTTCCCGGTTGTCGATATGCACCTCAACGCCCATGACCGTGAAAAAGCGGCCTGACTCATGCCTGATCACGTTTCCATCAAAGCTCCACTCCTCTACCTGATTCAGGGGCACGCGTTTGACCTCCAAGGAATAGGTCGTTTTCATCCGGGTCAGCCAGGAAATCAGGGCGTCAAAGGTATGCAGGCAGCTCTTTTCCGCGATGCAGGAGGAAACATGCACGTTTGCGGCAAACCCCCCGCCGGCGTCAATCGTCGCCTCCGGCAACCCGTTGTCCGCTCCGGCAAAGCGAATGCAGGAAAGCACCGTTCGGGAGTCCATGTTCACGATGTTGTCCATCTTAAGCAGGGCGAACAACTGACCCAGGGTTAGCCAAAAAAAACCGTCCAGGACCTCGATGGGCTCATTGTCACGCACCTGGACAATGACGTTGCGGTTTCTCTTGGCCAGAAAGCGCGCACCCTGCTCGGACTGCAGCTGGTCCACGAGATACCTGCCCCGATGGCCCCCTAAAAACCACTCCAGATACGGGACCTGCTTGCCGCCGTGGGCCTTGGTATAGTTGCTGTGCGTGGCCTGCACCGTGGGCGATACCTGCAGGCCGTTGACGTTGCCCGGCTCCATCTTGGCCTGGATCAGGAAGTGAAGCGATCCTTGAATCCGTTGGGTCAGAAATCCCAGGATGCCCACCTCCGGCTGGTTGATGATCGGCTGCATCCAGTGTCTCACACGCCCGAAATTTGTGGTCACGTCCAGCCCTTCGATACTGAAGAACCGTCCGCTGCGGTGCACTAGGTTTCCGGTCCCCTCGGTAAAACGCCAGCCATCGAGATCGCCAAGTCCCCGTCGAAAAACCTCGAAGCGACTTTTAACCTTGAATGCTTCGAACCACTCAAGAAAACTTTGCAAGGATTCCACGCCCTGGGCACAGAAAGCGGATTGCAAAAACAAATTTTCCGGGGATTGTGGATTTCGCGTCATGACGTCCCCCCTGCAGCATTGTTCTGCTTTGTCTGGCGGTCCACAGGTGCGTCGGCTACCAGCGGCGTCTCCAATCCGGGTTCCGGAAACCATGATCTGCCCAGCTCTTGGAGATATTCCCGCCAGGTGCGAATGGACATGGACCGGTCGTAGTGCGTGCTGGCAAAGACAAGGCAGGCGCTGCCCCGGCTGAAGTCGTACATCCTCACCCAGATCATCCGCGGCAGATAAATGCCCCATCCAGGATGGTCCAGCCGGTAGCGGCGGTGTTCGCGGCCATCCGAAACCACAACATGCAGGCTGCCTCCCACGGCGGTCAGGACCTGGTCCGTGTCCCGGTGCGCATGGCCGCCGCGGTCCTCGCCAGGCAGTACTTGGTGGACGTAGAAAACGCGTCTTATGGGAAACGGGAGGGAAATACCGCTCTCCACGGCTGTCAGCCGTCCACGCTCGTCGATATTGTCCATGAATGCCAGCCACCGCACCGCGGCGAGGCCGGTGTCGGATTTGGTGGAGTTGGTCATTGCTGTTCTCCGTGGATACCCATGTAATGCGTCTGATTCTGGCTCTGGAGCAATGAAAAGACGTCAACTTCACAAATGTTCCAATTCCGGCTGGCATTGGGCTCTGCTATTGTGACGCGAACCGCCTGTGCTATGACTGGATCAAAGGCGTACGTTTGCAGATGGTGGCCGTAAACAGGGTGGCTGTTTGCAAACACAAAGGGTTCAAGGCGGTCCTGCACCCCCTGGGCCGCTGTTTGCCATCCCTGTTCGGTACGTGCTTCGATGTTTACCTGAAAAGGCCGGTCATAGCGATAGCAGGTATAATCCAGCACTACCCGCTGAATCAATCGCGGTGTCTCCCAGGCCACTTGCACCCACTCGCCTGCCTTCTGAGAGCGGCGATTTCCCCAGCGCGTGGCCGGATCTCCATCCACCAGGCGATGGGCTGTCTGGTTGCTGTGAAGAGCCGAGGCTTGCTGCATCTGCTTGGGCAACGGCACATCCGCAGCGCGTTCAACCAACTCCCGGAAATCATGGTAAACCTTGAATTCCCCAAGGGTTTCCCGGTGCGCAGCGATGTTCATCTGTTCCAAATGACGCTCGAAAATATGCGGTTTCAAAAACCGGATCCGTTCGGTCAGAACATAAGCGACGCGCTTGGCGCCGTCCACCTGCTCCTTGTAGGGCAAAGGCCATCCAGGAAAGCGTTCATTCACGGGCTGGCTGCAGATGATGTCCTCGTCGGTGAGAAAGCTTGCCCGGTACGCGGCCCAGTGCGAGGCAACGCAGTATTCGATGTTTTGCGTCCGCAAATAGTCCAGAGCAGGCTCCATGACGGATACGTTCATGATTTCCGGGCCGAAGGACGGCTCTTTCCAATGCGGGATCAGGGCCAGGGAGGTGGAGACGTTCACGATCATCAGAAAAGCCGCAGCCCCCCCCAGCACAAGCCGGAGCATTCGTCCGGAATGGACGAACAGGCATCCCAGCAAAAAGGGAAAACAGAAAAGAACCGGCATCAGATACCGGAAGGAATCCGAGTTTGCCCTGCTGCTCAGGGCAAAGGCCGCAATGCCGGCCCAGGACGCGGCCGTGAAGATGTCGTATCCGGAGAGAACCGGCCATTTTCCTTGCAGCGCCTGGCGCAAAAAATGCCAAGTTCTTATCACGGTCACCGCAACCAGCACGACGCCGAAAAAAATCCCGACATAGGGCGCCAGGCTTTGACCCAGTTCCAGTTGCACGTGACTGTCCGGATAGATCGCCGGTGCCACGCCCAGGCCTCGGGGAATGGTAAAGGTCAAGGTCGGCGACCAGATTCTCTCCAGGGCCTCGGGCAGGGACCTGGTGCCGGCCACGGCCTTCTGGGCGTCCGGATGGGCCAGGATTCCCGCAATATAGGGAATCAGCCCGATGAACGTACCCAGGGCCAAGGCTGGAAGGTGCACAAACATACGCAAGAAGCCGGAACGCACCAGGGCCACGAACAAAGCCGGCAGGACAAGGCTGACGGTGAGCATGTTGCCGGTAAAGGCCAGTCCGCCGAACAGTCCGGTCAGAAAGACCAAAGCCAAAGGGTTGACCAAACTTTTAACCTGTTCCTTCTCCGGCACGGACATGGCCAAAAAAACGGCCAAAAAAGCGCAGACCAGGGCTGCGTTGTAGCCCGGCAAGGGGTACCCGAACTGGGCCATGAGCAGATAGGCAGAGGGCAAGAGAATCAGCCCGAGCATGGGCCAGGCCCGCTCGAACGGGGTGAGGCGCCAGGCAATGCAAAGCAACAGGAGTAAGGTGGCTCCCCCTCCCAGAAAACCAGGGTAGCGCGCTCCTGATGCGTTGCGGGGCATGCGGTCCACCAGAAGGGAATGCAGGTAGGATTCCAGGGGAAACTGATAGGGCTGGGCCATAATGAACAAAGGCCGCTCGCCCTCGGCCACTCGCTTGGCCAAAAGCACGACAATGGCCTCGTCCGTGGTCACGGGAATATGCTCCACACTGACTTTGACCATGGCCAAACGAATGCCGATAGCTGTCGCCAGGACCAGACCAAGAACCGCCAACAGTAAGGCCCGGCGGCGTCGGTCGCGCTTTTCAAGTATTTTATCGATCATAGTTCTTTTTGACATTGAGTGGCGTACTGGGAAATGGACGATGCTTGGCGTCAGTCCGAAGGGCGAGGGTCTTTCGAAGCACGGAGACCAGGCCGAGGCGCGGACCGAGTATCCGCGCGGACGCGTCCTGGGCGACCCCGCGCAAAAAAGCTCCGGGACGTTCCGGATCGAACGCGGTCGTGCTGAACAGGGCGTAACCGCCTGCGCGGCGCTCCTCGCCGGGCAATGGCAGCGGGTCCGAGCCGGGAACTAAACCGAAACCCCGGGTCCGAGCCAGCCGCATTAAGGAAGGCCAAGGACTGAAGCTGGGTCGCATCGCGGAATCGCCGATCAGAAAGCGATCCGGCGGAGAGGAAAGCACAAGGTCGCGTACGATCCGGCTTCGGCTGAACAGCCATTTGCCCAGGGCCCAGGGCAGCACGGGCACGCCGCCAGCCTGTTGGACCTTGTCCAACGTTTCATGCACGGACAGGCCGTCCGGGACGACTTCCCGCATGGCGAGCCCCAGAATTTCCAGCCTTTCTTTGGTGGCCATTTGTCTGCCTGGCACGCAATGTACCAGCCCGGACCGCTCGTGCCCCAAGGTCAGACAAAGGGGTAGCGGAGCTGCTTTTGCCGTCCATCCCGTGGGCAGCCTTCCCTGACCGGCTGCGGCGAACCAGTCGCAGCCGGATGATTCGGTTAAAAACAGCACCCGTTGCATGTTACCGGACGACGGTAAACCGTTTTGACGGGCGGTTTGGTCCAGATTGCGGCAGGCGCACTCCAAAAGGAGTGCGACGTCGTATTCCGGATAGATGTGGACGTGGGTGTCGGCAATGATGGGCATGGTGATATCAGTGGGAAGAATGCGGGATGCTGTTTGATGCTCCGGCTATTGTCCTCTTTGATGCTCGCAAAGATTGCCTTTTTACCTGTATCGGGATAAGAATACAAGGATGACTTCGGACGGAAAACAACCATTGGACGGCGCTGCGCCGGGAAGTTCCCCAACGGATGGGCCAGAGGCGCCGGCGGACATTGAAACCTCCTCCGATGACTATGCCCGGCGTTTTGCCGGTCCGGTGGGGGTCTGGATGCTTAAGCTCCAGGAAAACATCGTCACGTCCCTGGTGGCGGCAACGCCTGATGCGTCGATCCTGGACGTGGGCGGAGGTCACGGCCAACTGGCCGCGCCGTTGTGCGCCAGGGGCTACAACGTCACTGTCCAGGGCAGCGCTGCGGTTTGCGCACAGCGCATCCAGCCTCTGGTCCAGGCCGAAACATGCCGCTTTGTCACGGGGAATATTCTGGATCTGCCCTGCGCGGACAAATCCTTCGACGTGGCCTTTTGCTTTCGTCTGTTGACCCACTGCGATGAGTGGCGCACTTTGGTTCGCGAACTCTGCCGCGTGGCCAAACACAGGGTAATCATCGACTATCCCACCTCCCAGAGCGTCAATTCCATCGCGCCCATGCTTTTTTCAGCCAAGAAGAAACTGGAAGGCAATACCCGCACATGGCGCTCCTTCACCCATGCCGAGATCAAAGAGGCTTTCGTCCGTCACGGCTTTGCCTTGACCGGCCTGCACAAACAGTTTTTTCTGCCCATGGCCCTGCACCGCGCCCTGCGCCTGGCGCCGCTGTCCGCTTTGCTCGAGCGTGCCTGCAGGCTGATCGGGCTGACCAGAGCCTACGGATCTCCGGTTATTGCCGACTTTCATCGCAACTAAAGGATTTTTCATGTCTTCTCTTGCCATTCCCGCCAGGACGCCGGTCCTGGTCACCGGCGCTTCCGGCTTTACCGGCAGCCTTCTGGTCAGAAAGCTGTGTCAGGCCGGGCTGGACGTCCGGGCCATTGCCCGGTCCTCCTCGCGTCTGGAGCATCTCCAGGATTTGCCCATTACCTGGATCCGCGGCGATGTTTTTGATCCTGACACAGTTGCTGCAGCCGCCCAGGGCGTGGCCTACGTCTTTCATGTGGCCGCGGCCTATCGCCAGGCCAAGGTCTCCGACGACTTTTATCGTCAGGTGCATGTGGACAGCACACAGCTTTTGGCCAAGGCCGTGGCCGGCCAACCGGATTTTCAACGTTTTGTTCATGTCTCCACTGTAGGCGTGCACGGGCACATCGCCAAGCCTCCGGCAGCCGAAAACTATCCCTTTGATCCTGACGACATGTACCAGAAGACCAAGGCCGACGCGGAACTCTGGATCAGGGACTTTGCTCCTCGCAACGATCTGCCCTGCACCGTGATACGGCCCTGCGCCATTTACGGCCCCGGGGACACCCGCCTGCTGAAGCTCTTCCGCCTGGCAGTCGGGCCGATCTTTCCATTGCTGGGCAAGGGCAAGTGTCTTTATCATCTCGTGCATGTGGACGATCTGACGGACATCATGATTCTGGCCGCCACGCATCCGGCGGCCCTGGGCGAAGTGTTCATCGCCGGCAACCCGGAGGCCGTGTCCCTGGAAAAAATGGGGCGCATCGTGGCCGATGCCATGGGCCGCCATCTGCGTGTGGTCCGGCTGCCGGCCTGGCCGTTTTTCGCCCTTGCCGCTGTCTGCGAAAACGTGTGCCGCCCCTTGGGGCTGGAGCCGCCCCTGTACAAGCGGCGGGTGGCGTTCTACACCAAGGATCGTTCCTTCAATACGGCCAAGCTGCGAAACCGGCTCGAATACCAGGTCAAATGGCCTGACGAGGATGGTCTGGCCGAAACTGCTCGGTGGTACCGGGACAAGGGGCTGCTGAAGGCATGAAGTCGCCAGACCAGGTCAAGCAGCCGGGCCAGGCCCGCCTGGACAAAACGCCCTTGGCCGGACAGCTGCACGATCCTTCTGCCTCCTCGCTGCAACGCTACCAGGCCAAGGTTCTGGGCCAGCGGGGGCTGGGCCTGCTGATGCGCTATGAGGCAACAACTCTGCTGTGCATGAACCTTTCCGGGGCTTTGGGCTACGCCTTGCGCAAAATCTTGTTTCGCGGCCTGTTCAAGACAGCCGGGGCCGGGTTGATTTTGGGCAAGGGGCTGGCCCTGCGCCATCCCAAAAGGATCAGCCTGGGCCAACGCGTGGCCGTGGACGACTATGTGCTTCTGGACGCATCAGGCGCGGGTGACGAAGGAATCAGCCTGGGCGACGACGTGATCATCTCCCGCAATTGCGTTGTACAAGGCAAGTCCGGCCCGGTGCGCATCGGCAACCGTTCCGATCTAGGCTGCAACACCGTGCTTTCCTCCATTTCCGGGATTGACGTCGGCAGCAGCGTGCTCATTGCCGCCAACTGCTATTTGGGCGGCGGACAGTACGATACGCGAACAATGGACCGGCCCATGATGGACCAGGGTCTGGTGGCCAAAGGGCCGGTGATCATCGGCGACGACGTATGGCTGGGCGCGGGGGTGATCGTGCTGGACGGCGTGCACATTGGTGCCGGCAGTGTTGTCGGCGCCGGGGCCGTGGTCACCCGGGACCTGCCGGAACGGGCCGTGGCCGTGGGCGTGCCAGCCAAAATCATCTCCATGAGGGGCGATTAGACCTTCATGCCCATGCCTTTGGCCCATTGCGCGGCTGGCGCGGCCGCCTTTGTCGCGTTCAGTCCGGGGGCCTTTCTCAAGCAGGGTAAAGCCCGCTGGATACTGCTGGCAGCCTGCCTGTTTCTGGCCAATCTCCCGGACCTGGATTTCTTGCCCGGCCTGCTTATGGGCGCGCCGAACCGCTACCACCAGGGTTTTAGTCACAGCCTGTTTTTCATGTTCTGTTTTGCAACGCTTGCGTTCTTTCTGCTCAATCGCTACAGGGCACGCCAAGCCGCCGAGTTTCCCGCCCGTCGGCTTTTGTTTTGCCTCCTGGTAGCGGGGTTGTCGCATCCCATCCTGGATTTTTTCAGTCTGGATACGTCAGCACCGCAGGGGGTGCCGCTTTTTTGGCCCTTTTCGCCGGAACATTACAGCTCGCCCTGGCCTCTGTTTTTGAATGTTCAGCGAGCCGATCTTCCGGGCATGGCTTTTTTCGCCAGCCTGCTGAGCATGCACAACTTGCGCGGAGCCCTTCGAGAGTTGCTTTTCGGTCTGGCTCTTTTGTTGCTGGTTTATGCAGCCAGAAGGCGCGGCAGGCGGGCATGGTCAGCGTCTCTTTTTGGATTGACGCTCATGGTGGCCTTGTTCATCATCCGTTGATGGGGCTATGTGTCTGTTAATGCTGTGTGTCTATCGATAATAAGAAGAAAACGTAACTACTCGGCAAAACTTGAAAGCGTCCACGGGCGATGTTGGATTGCGTGTTTTGGCTCCGTCGCAACTCCTTCCCCGGCCTCGGACCGTTGAACCATTGCAGTCAGGGAACGGAAGTATGTGCACCTGCGTTTGGCAATGGTACGGCGAACGATGCCAGGTTCAGTCAGGGGGAGCGACATAGCCAAAATACAGCAATCCAGCCATAAACCGAACGAGGTGAGTAGTTTCAAGAAAACTTGTTAGCCAACACGAGAACAAGTTTTGCGCTTTTATGACAAGCTGTTATGAAAAATCTTGACGCCGCCTGGATTATGAAATAGATCGTAAATCCAGACCTCGCCAATAAATGGCGTAGACCCGTCATTTTGTTGGACGTGTCGCATTTTCTAATACGCTGAAATATGCAGCTATTCTTTCAATAGCCGTGCATTGCTACAAATTTTGTATCTGTCAACCTACCAAAAATTCAGAATTTAAATTTTGAACAAATGACGAATGTCCAATTCTTAGGGTGGACCAGTGTAAGTTGTATCATGTCAAGGCATTACCAAAGTTTTCAGCGATATTCGCTACGAGGTCTGAAATCATATTCAGTGGATGGGATTCATTTCTCTTTTCCTTTGACAGCCCTCATCATAA
>DSBL01000055.1 GCA_011049455.1 Desulfonatronum sp.
GCGGCGAGGGGGGCGCGGAGGCCCTTCTTTCTCAAAAATTTGATCAATGCGTTGGCTGTTGGGGAGCTGATCGGCAGGCAAGCCGAGGCTCTTGGCAAGCGCCTCAGGCGCTGCGCCGTATACCGCTCCACCCAGTGCCGCATCAACGGATCGACCAGGAAGTATTGATCTTCCGCTCGTTCGCAGACATCCTTTTTCATCAGACCGTCCAGGATGCCTTTCAAGGTGGAGGCGGTCAGGCCGGTTTCGCCGAGCTGCTCGCCGGGATAGAGGTTTCTGCCGTCGCTGCGCACATTCAAACCGGACCGGACATTCCCGGCCAGCTCACGCAGCTCCTGCTCGCGGTCGCAAAATCATCCCCGGACACCTCATTGCCGCAGTAGAAAGGATTACGCATAATCTTACGCCTCTGGATGGGGTCCATGGCAAATGAGGGCTATTCCACATTCAAGATCACGGCATAGGCCCCGAACAGCGCCCAGACCTCGCTGCCTTTGCGCAGCCCCAGTCGCCCAAGACCGGCCGACGTGATCACCGCGCAGATCTCCGTGCCGTCCATGAGGCGCATTACCACCTCAGCATTGACCCGCCCGGCGTTGATCCCCCGGACAACGCCTTGCAGACGGTTTTCCGCGCTGACCTGTTCAACGCCCTCCCTGCCGGCCAGATGCACCCAGGGCGCCTTGATCTCCGCGGTGACGAACGTGCCGACCTTCAAGCGCATCCGGCGTAGGCTGGTGTTGGTGATGATCGAGGCAATGCGCAGCCCTCCCAGGCTGTGCAGAACCACCTCGGACTGGATGTCGCCCTTGATGATCTCGATGATCTTGCCGAAAAAAAAGTTCCTGGCGCTGGTGCGTCGTTTGCTTTCCCGGTCGAGATGTTGCCTGACCGCGTGGTGCATGTCTTCCTCGGAAACCTCCAACAGGGCCGCCGTTAGATTGGGGGTGGAATGTCCCAACAATTTTTGGACCACGGGCAGGGGCAGATTGCCGCGCAGCAATTCCACGGAACGCGACCTGCGCAACGCGCTGGGGTTGCCGAAGTCCCTGGGCAGGCCGCAGTCCTCGGCGCGCTCGTAAAACTTGCGCCGGACATGGCCCGGGTCGATCCGAAACATTGCCGGTTCCCTTGTGCCTGCTCCTCCTCCCAGAAAGGTTCGCAACTCCGCAGCAAAGTCGTCGGAAATTTCCAAGGATCGCGATTCTCCCGGCCTGTCTCCTCCCAGCCTGATCTTCCGCTTCTGAAAATCAATATCCTCCAGGCGCAGGTCCAGGATTTCGTGCAGCTTGGCGCCGGTGTACCGAATCAAAAGGAAAATGAACAAAATACGTTTTCTGGACAAGCGCACGTCCTCACGCGGTGAGTCACTGGCCCAGGCTCGGAAGGAACGCTCCAGTTCAGCCAGTTGCACGGAGTCGAGCATCTTGGCCCCGGGAGGAATGGAAAATTGCGCTCCCGAGGTTTTTCTGTCCCTGACATTTCCATCAGAATGCACTTTCATGGCCATCTCCTTGTGTTGTCGCACAACACCCCTTGTCGCGCGAACTCCAAGATTACTCAAACGCGCAGAATATGGCCTGCCCGTAAAACGACAAAAAAATACCTTGCCGTTTGATCACGAAAAATTGACACCAAAGCCAACAGGGCGTAAAAGAACATCAACACAAAAAAAATATTTTTCGTGTCAATAGCATTGTTTTCTCAATCAGCCAAGAAGCGAGCCGGGGTTCAGACCCAAAAGGCCGTCCAAAGGAGGCAAACCCATGCTCTTCCCCGTTGCTGGAATCGAAGTGGCCCCGTGGATTCCCTTTGTGGCCGGCTTTGCCGTGGCCTTTGTCTGTTCCATGGGCGGGGTATCCGGGGCCAACCTGCTTTTGCCCTTCCAGATGAGCGTGCTGGGCTTTGTCACTCCGGCTGTCAGCGCCACCAATCATCTGTTCAACATAGTGGCCATCCCCAGCGGGGTGTACCGTTTCATCCGGGAAGGCCGCATGGTCTGGCCCCTGACCTGGGTGGTCATTGCCGGGACCGTGCCCGGGGTCCTGTTGGGCGTGATCCTGCGGATCAAATATCTGCCGGACCCGACCCACTTCAAGGTCTTTGCCGGGCTTGTGCTGCTGTACATCGGCTTGCTGATGGTCCGCACCCTGCTCAAACCGCCTGCTCCCGGATCGGACAAAGCGTCCTCGGAAAAACGCTTTCAGGAACTTGTCCGCACATTTCGTAAAAAGGAAGCCAAGTCCAATGGCCCCCTGCCCCGGATCACCATCAACCATTTCAGCCTGAAGACCATTGACTACTCATTTTACGGGGAAAATATAAGCGCGCCGACCATGGGCATCTTCACCTTGAGCGCCATTGTCGGCGTGGTGGGCGGCATGTACGGCATCGGCGGCGGCGCGATCATCGCCCCCTTTTTCGTGGCTGTGTTTCATTTGCCGGTGTACACCATTGCCGGGGCCTGTCTGATGGGTACGTTCCTCACGTCCGTGGTGGCCGCGGGTTTCTATCAGGCCCTTGCCCCGCTCTATCCGCACATGGCCGTGGCCCCGGACTGGATCCTGGGCCTGCTCATGGGCGTAGGCGGGATGATCGGCATGTATATAGGAGCCCGAATGCAGAAGTTCGTCCCGGCCCAGGCCATCAAATGGATGCTGGCCTTCATCCTGGTGTTCACCGGCGGGCGGTACGTGGCGGGGTTTTTGCTGTAATCATCGGACAAGGTCGACCGCGTCCAGCACAATGGCCACTCAAACCAGCTCACTGGCCACAATACCGAACCGCTGGCATTGTTCAACAGCCCATTGCCCGATACATTTGTTCCCCGAAAGCTACATTCAGGGCCACGAAGTCGACAAAAACGTTGCGAGATGCTCAAATCAAGGCATACCAGCCACTGGTTCCACACGGTGAAAAGATACGCCTTTTCAAAGACTATTCGGACGACGATCCCTCCTGAGAGTCGACGAAACGATCATCCGAGCGGATGTCATTGGCCGTGCCCTGATGACTCTCAGCCCAGCCGGACAAGGCGTCGGGAACGGCGTCAAAAGCCTTCATGTAGGGCTTGATGTCCAGAAGCGGCGTGCCGTCCAAAACATCCACATCCAGGATGTGCAGAATATTGCCCTCCACGCTGTTCAAACGCACCACGGACAGACCGATCTGGTTGGGTCGCCTGAAGGCGCGGGTGGAAAACAGGCCTCGCTGACGTGGTTCCATGAACGGGACAACGGTCAGTTCGTAGCCCCGGCTCTTATGAAAGTGGTACAGAAGATAAATATGGGAAAAGCCGCTCAGGTCCTTGAGGCCGTCGGCAAAGGCCTCATCCAGCACCACTTGGCCGACTACGCCGCGAGCGCCGCAAGGCTGGATGGGCATGTTGGCCCGGTCGGTAAAGGGGGAGCGGATAATGCCGATGGGACGAATACGGATATCTGTCATGACATGACTCCTAGCATCTCTTCAGAACAGTAATGGCGCAATCTCGGTATGGCTGGGTTGCCTCTTGACCGGATTCGACCGCTTATTGAACAACCTGCGTTGCTCCGGAATCAATGGCTACCTGGACCTCGTCACCGACCAGGATACCGGATTGCACGGCTTCCTTCCTGGACAGCAGCGTCCTGACCGGCACGCCGATATCCAGGAGAATCTTGATCTGTTCTCCCTCGGCGGTCATCTGCAAAACCCGGCCAGGATAGAGCTTGAGGGAGCTCGACTGCACGGTTTTTGCCTGTTCGGCCGTGAACAGGCGGATGCCCTCCGGCCTGATGGTCATCCTGCACAGTCCTGAATGCCGGGCCTTCACGTCCAATTCAACATTTTCTCCCAACCGGCACACGGTGTGCTCGCCTTTCCAGGCCACGATTCCGGAAAAGAGGTTTTCCCCTCCCGGGCCGGTCAATCTCCCTTCAAACAGGAAGATTTTCTCTTCCGCCAACCTGACCGCCTCCAAACGCTTGTGCGTGGCAAAAATAAGGGAAATTCCTTTTTCCCTGCGGATATCCTGAATCACCTTCTCGATGACCGCCTGGTTTTCCACGTCCACGCTGGCCGTGGGTTCGTCAAAGAGCATCACCTCCGGAGAGCAGGCCAAGGCCCGGGCAATGGCCACCCGCTGTGTCTCTCCACCGGAAAGGAGATGGGCCGGTCGGAACGCGAAGGCATGCATGCCCACCCGGGCCAGACATCCTTCGGCAATCTTGCGGCGCTCCCTGGCCGGCACGCCGCGCATCTTCAACCCATACTCCACGTTGTTGATCACCGTGGTGGTGAACATGATTGGATGCTGGTCCACCAGAACAACCTGCCGGCGCAAGGCGTGCAAAGCCTTTTCGCGCCAGTCCGTCTTGCGGCCCTTGAAATAGATCTCGCCATGGACGGGAGGCCGAAGAAAGGCCAGAATCTGCAGCAAGGTGGATTTGCCGCAGCCATTCGGCCCCAGCAAGGCATAGCTGCCTCCGGCGGACAGCTCCAGATGGTCGATGTCCAGGACCGTGCGTCCGTCGAAAATCTGGCGCACGCCCTTGAGTTCGAACAGGCTCATCTATTGTCTCCGTATTTGCCTTGGGCCAGCTGCAGGACAATGTTCATCAGCAGGCTGACGGTGAGCAGGACAATACCCAAGGCTACGGCCAGGACGAACTCGCCCTTGTTGTGCTCCAGGGCCATGGCCGTGGTCATGGTCCTGGTGAAACCCTTGATGTTCCCGCCGAGCATCATGGCAATGCCGATTTCCGCGATGACCCGGCCGAACGCGGCGATGATCGCGGCCAGGATGCCGAAGCGGGCCTCCCGGGCCACGGCCAGGACAGCCTGCATTCCACTGGCCCCCAGGGTCAGGGCCGTATTCCGATAGCGCTCGTCAATGCGGCTGACCGCGGCCATGGTGAAGGTGGCCACCCAGGGCAGGATCAGGATCACCTGGCCGATGATGATGGCCTTTGGCGTGTACAAAAGCCCCATGAACCCGAGCAGTCCGCTCCTGGACAGAAAGGCGTAGACAAACAGTCCGATAACCACGGTGGGCAGGGCCAGCATGGTGTTCAGGATGGTGATCACCACCCGCTTGCCGCGAAACTGCCGCACCGCGATGAGAAAACCCAGGGGCACGCCCAGAAGCGAAGCGATCAGGGTCGAAAAAAAACTCACGCTCAGGGACACGTAGACGACAAAATACATCTCCGGGTCCAGGGACCAGATCATTCGAAGGGCGGCCAATAAACTTTCGGCAAGAAAATCCATGGGGTTATGAGGGAGATGGAAAAGTGGATGAAAACCGCGGAGGCGAACGGTCATTCGCCCCCGCGGGCTGCCTTGATCGCTATTGGGTATCTACCCGGAACTGCTTTCGTTCTCGTGTGAAAACTATTTCGCGTCCGGGAAAAACAGCGCCTGACCAAGCAGTTTGTAGCTGCCGATGACCTGCTGGCCGCGTTCGGAAACGAGCCACTTGGCAAAGGTGTCGGCCAACTCGAACTTGGCGTGGGGATGCTTTTCCGGATTGACCGGGATCACGCCGTAGGGGTTTTTGAGCATGTCGTCGCCTTCATACACGATCCCCAGCTCGTAAGGTTCGGTCCGACCAAACTTGTACTGCAGATAGGTGCCCCTGTCGGCCAAAACATAGCCCAGCTTTTCCCGGGCAAAAATCAAGGCCTCGCCCATACCCTGGCCAATGGAAAAGTACCAGCCTTGACCGTCCTGGGGAGATTTGGCGTCGGTCAGGGGCAGACCCGTGGCGGTCCAGAGCTGCCTTTCCCGTCCGTGCGTGCCGCTGTCGTCGCCGCGGGAGACAAAGGGTGCCTTGGCCGCGGCGATGCGTTTCATGGCCTCCACGGCGTTCGGAGCGTCTTTGATGCCCGCCGGATCATTTTCCGGTCCGACAATGATGAAGTCGTTGTACATCACGTAATGCCGCTGAGTGCCGTAGCCTTCGGCCACGAATTGCTCCTCACGGGCCACGTCGTGCACAAAGACCACGTCGGCATTGCCGTCCATGCCATCCTTCAGGGCTGCGCCAGTGCCCTTGGACATGACCCGCACCGTGATTCCGGTGTCCTTGGTGAACTCCGGCAGCAGATAGTCCAGAAGCCCGGAAGCCTCCGTGCTGGTGGTGGTGCTCATGGTGATCACCTTGTCCTGGGCCAGAGCCGAGGAAGCCAGCGCGAGCATGAAAAAACAGACCAGAATCGATACGAATTTGTTCATGATGACCTTCCTTCATGGTTGATGGTTCCTTAAAAGCTTATCCAAATCCATGGAGAAACCTCTCTGAAACCTGCTTCATCCCCCGTTGCCATTGTCCTCTTTGGGAAAGGCCGTCCGGCCGCTTTGAGCGAGGTCATAGCCCTGGAGTTCCCCGGCCATGCGCTGGAACACGGGTTCATGAAGCAGGCCGAGAAAAAGCTGCACGCCCTTGTCAAAGAACCTTTCGCGAGAAATCAGGAGATCAAAGCGCTCCCGGCCCAACGGCAGAAAATCCAGATCCAAAATACCGGCCACGGCCCGGATGGCCGGCCCGACATCGGCCCGGCCGGCCAGAATTTCCAAGCCGACATCCAGATGCCGATGCACCTCATGGCCGTAGCCGACCATGGTTTCCGTGGACACGTCGGCCTTTAGCAATTCCCGATCGAACAGCAGCCGCGTGCCCGTGGTCAAGGGGCGGTTGACCACCCGCATATCCTTGCGGCCCAGGTCGGCCACTGAGCTGATCTTGCAGGGATTGCCCTTGGCCATGATCAAACCCTGTTCGCGGAAGCAAAAGTTGATCACGGCCGGGGGCTCATGCAGTTCCTCGGAGGCGAATTGAAAGTTGAAGTCCTGGCCACTCTCCTCGATCAGATGGCTGGAGGCCATGTGACACAGGTTGTGCCGCAGGGCCTTGAGTCCGCCGAAGCTGCCCACGTTTCCGTACACGGCCAAATGCTTGGGATAGGTCTTGTTAAACAGGTTCATGGTCCGTTCCAACAGGGGATCGTCACTGCCGGCCACGATGAGCAACCCGTGATAGGGAGGCAACGGAGAAGCCTGGGACGGAAAGTTCTGGGTGGAATTCTCGATCCACTGTTCCACCAGATGCTTGGGAAACAGCCACTTGCCCGTGACCTTGGTGGCCGGCAGCCCTTTTTCGGCAATCAAGGAGTAGACCATCTTCTCGTTCACATCCAGGAACTGGGCCACTTCCTTGGTGGACAAAAGGTTTTTCAACGTCGCCTCCTTGTGGAATCGCAAGACAATGAAGTCATTCTTGATAAATTTATTGTTATTAATTAGTCAATATTATACTTATTAAATTTTATAAACTACTAAAAAGAACTTATAACAACAAAAAATACCTAAAATCATCGCAGGATGTTTTGTGCTCAACGCCGGAATCAGCATTCAAAACGCATATCCCTCTAAAAAGAGCATTCACATCACGTGAATCTTTTCCGGCAAAACCTGAAGCCAGACCTGGCCGCCCTCGGCGATGTCCTCTTTTATCAGTCTGCCCGTGGGAAGGATGGTCTGCCAGAGCAAGCCGTCAGAGTGTACCAGGACATCGCAGAAAGCCCCCTGGTGGTCGATGCGTGTCACCCGGCCGGGAAAACAATGCACCCCATCGTTCTTCCCCGAGGAAACGCCGTAGACACAGACATCCTCGGGTCTTACGGCCAGATAGCCCCAGGCTGGATCGCAAAAGCCAGTCAGGGACAGCGTCATGGGACCCGCCCGGGCCACACCCTGGTCAAAGCTGGCCTGGAAAATATTTTTCATCCCCACGAACGCGGCCACAGTGGGCGAAATCGGTCGATTAAAAACCTCAGGCACGGATCCAACCTGTTCAATGCGGCCGTTGCCTATCACCGCGGTGCGGGCCGCCAGAAAATGCGCCTCGGGGAAATCATGGGTCACCATGAGCACGGTGATGCCTGTTTCGCGGTGCAACCCTTTGAGCAGATGGCGGATTTCCTCACGAAAACTTGGATCCAAAGCCGAAAGTGGTTCGTCAAGCAGCAAAATATCAGGAGCAGTGGCCAGCGCACGGGCCAGGGCCACCCGCTGCCGCTCACCGCCGCTGAGGTTGCAAACCCCCCGGTCAAGCAATGATTCCAAACCCAACAGTTGAATCAGAGCGGCGAGTTTCTTTTCACGATCCGCTCCCCAAGGCCGATAGCGCAGCCCGTAGCGGATGTTTTGCGACACGGAAAGGTGCGGAAACAAGGCCTGATCCTGGTAGACGATGCCGATTGCGCGCCGTTCAGGCGGCAGGTTGGTCACATCCCGTCCGCCAATGATGATCCTGCCGGAGCTGATGGGCACCATTCCAGCGATGGACTCCAGGATCAGGGTCTTCCCTGATCCGGTGGGACCCAGAAGAATAAAGAACTCCCCGACCTCCACCCGAAAAGAGATGCCCTCCATCGTAAAGCCGGGCAAACGAATCGCCAGGTCGTCAATCGCGATCATGTCCTGGCCCGACTGTTGGGGTTGAGCCACCGCAGCAGCAGAAACAGCCCCAGACAGACGAAAATCAGCCACACGGCCACGGGTTGGCTGTAACGGAGTCCATAGGCCGTAAAACGCTCATAAATCATCACCGGAGCGGTCATCGGGTGGTAGGCCAGGATGACCACGGCCCCGAACTCGCTCACGGCCCTGGCCGTGCATAAGATCATGCCCACGATGACGCTGCGCCAAGCCAGGGGAAAGGTGACCAGCATGAAGGTGCCGAAAGCGCCTGCTCCAAGGCTGCGTGAAACGTTTTCCAGTCGTTGGGGAATGGCTTCAATCCCGTTCTTGACCGTATTGATGTAAAAAGGCAGGCCCACGAAGGTCAATACGATCACGATTCCTGTGACGGATCCCATCACTTTGATCCCCAGTTCCGAGGCAATCCGGCCAATCCAGTGCTGACGCCCGGCCAGGCTCAGGATGGCAATCCCGATCACCGGATGGGGAATCATGATCGGCAGGTCAACGACGCTTTCAATGAAGCGTTTGCCCCTGAAATCGCGCCGGGCCAGCAGATAGGCGAAAGGGGTGCCGAAAACAAAAGAAATCAGAGCGGCGGTCCCGGAAGTCGATACCGACATCCAAATGGCCCGCCGCACATCAGGATCCATCCAGCTTGCTTGCAGATCGGCCGCCGTGGGCTGACGGATCATCTCCACCAGGGGGAGAACGATGAAACCCACCACAAGGAACGTGCTCGCGGCGGCCAGGGCATAAAAGGGATCTATGCGGCGCATCTCATTTTGTTACTTCCACCAGCTCGGGAAGCCTGCCGGGCAAGGCCTGGCGAATCTCCTCGGAAGCGACCTGGCTCGGAGCGATAATGGGCTGCCCCATTTCCTCAAGGATCTTCAGCCCGCCCTCCGGATCAAGAAGATACTCCAAAAAGAGGACCGCGGCATCGCGGTTCGGCGCGTCCTTGACCAGGGTCACCCCGTAAGTGCTTGATTGGCCGGTCAGCGTCATCCATGTGCCAGGCTCCTTGCCAGTGACCTCGACCTCGGCCTGGGCATAAAAATTGTCGAATTTGTAGTTGCCCAGATTGATGTGATCGTCCAGCTGAATGAACTTGAGATCGTGCTGCAGGGCCACGGACTGGTATTCCCAGGCATAATCCATGTTCCCGGTTTTCAAGAGGGAGACAAGTTCCACGGACTTGGGCCGCACGTTGGCCTTGGGCCTGTTGGCGATCAGACGATCATAGAGCCCCGGCTGGTTGTGGAATTTTTCGGCCAGCTGAATCACCATCAGGCTTCTGTAGCCGCAGGGATCAAGATTCGGATCGCTGTGGCCCCAGACCACGCCCGGCCGGGCCAGGATCTCGTACCAGTTGTCGGCGTTGACTTCAGCGGCAAATCTGCTCTGGTCCGTGTAGCACAGGACGATCTGGTTGCTGGCAAAGAGAATATTCCACTCAGCGTGGCCCGGAATCAGCCCCTTGTCGATGACCTTATAGTCAGCCGAAGCCATGATGTCGGCCGGCTTTCCCAGTTCGCTGATCATTCGCGCCATCATGGTGCTGCCCCCGGCTTCTCGCAGTACATCGATGTCCGGATGCATGGCCTCGAAGCGCTTCTCCACTTCGGCAAAAGGCACGGTGAGGCTGCCGGCATGAAAAACAATCACCTCCTGCTTGGCCAAGGCCGTTGCCGCACCGCCCGCGCTCAGGGCAAGAACCAACAATCCCAACATGCACCCTCCGGACCATAACTTGAAATTGCGTCCCATCATCAGCCTCCTTAGTTGCCGTTGATTTGTGTTCAACAAAGAAAATTAGCACAATGAAGGGAGTAAATAGACCTTTTCGTTGGTATTCATCAATATAATAGATTATCCATTTTTATATAAACTCATTTTAACTTATAATAACTAAAAATAACCTTGAAAGATTCAAGCTCCCAGCCTGCAAACACCTGCAAACACCGGAGTTGACTCAATGGAACAAACGCATAATGCTTCCAGCCACGAAATACGTTCCAGCTGTTCGGAGGTATCTTCATGAAACCCATTTATCTCGATTATAACGGCACCACCCCCCTTCATCCCGAAGTCATCGCCGCCATGCTCCCCTTTCTGGAGGTTGAGTTCGGCAATCCATCCAGCTCTCATTGGTACGGCATCAAGCCGAAACAGGCCGTGGAAGCGGCCCGGCAACAGGTGGCCGGCCTGCTGGGCTGCCTTCCCGAGGAAGTCTTTTTTACTTCCGGCGGCACTGAATCCAACAACCACGCCATCAAGGGCATGGCACGCGCCCTTGGGCGGAAAGGACGCCACATAGTCACCAGCGCCTTTGAGCACCCGGCGGTCTTGGAGGTCTGCCGGCATCTGGAAAAGGAAGGCTTTGAGACCACACGGGTGGCCGTGGATGATCAGGGCATGATCGATCCCGTTAAGGTGCAACAAGCCCTGCGCCCTGACACCGTCCTTGTGACCGTCATGCACGCGAACAATGAAGTGGGCACGGTGCAGCCTCTGGCGGCCATCTCCGAAATGGTCAGGAAGCGAAGCATCGTCATGCACACCGATGCCGCCCAATCCCCGGGCAAGATATTGGTTGACGTGACCAACCTCGGCGTGGACATGCTTTCCATTGCCGGCCACAAGCTCTACGCGCCCAAGGGTGTCGGGGCTCTTTACGTACGCAAGGGTCTGGCACCGGAAAAATTTTGTCACGGCGCCGGACAGGAAAGAGGCTGGAGGGCGGGCACGGAAAACGTGATGGGCATTGTCGGGCTGGGGAAGGCCTGTGCAATAGCCTCCAGGGATCTGGCCGCGAATATGGACCACATGAAAACACTGCGCGACCGCCTGCACAAGGGCATTCTCCAGCGGGTGGACGACGTCAGGCTCAACGGCCATCCGGAATACCGGCTGCCCAACACCCTGAACCTGTCGTTCAAAGGGCTTCATGCCAACAGGTTGCTGGAAGAAATCGGACTGGATATCGCTGCTTCAGCCGGAGCCGCCTGCCATGCCAACGCAGTGGCCGTCTCGCATGTACTCGAATCCATGCGGGTCCCCGTCGAATGGGCCAAAGGAACCTTGCGGTTTTCCCTCGGCCGGATGACCACTGCCCCGGAAATCGACCGCGCCGTCGACCTTGTGGCCGCCGCCGCGGCCAAATTGCGAAGTTCTTATACATGACGTCGAAAATCCGTCCTGTATTTTCGACGTTTCGGCCAACGGAAAAGCGCGGTTTTCCGTTGGCCTCTCGACAATCCCACGATCGTCGGGGTGACGTCCTGTGACCCGCATACGCAAAGTTTTACGACGTTGCGTATAGCACTCTGCCCAGAGCAAAAACGGTTCCTGACCGGCAGGCGATCCGTCCGGAATCATCAAGATCGCGCCCTCGGCAGGGCAAATACTCCCCTTGAGTTCGCCACAAACATGCACTAACCAAATCGCCATCTGGGTTTTGCCGCACTCCCGCGGATTGTAAAACCATCCAAAAATTTTGACCCGAACGAGGCATACTCCATGGATTTTCAGCGCTCCATCTACCTGACCACGATTCCCATTTCCGAAGCCCTGGACAAGGCCAGAAAAGCCCTGGACCGCGACGCCCTGATCCGCACGGAAATGGTTCCCACGCATCAGGCCGCGGACCGGGTCACTGCGGCGCCGGTTTTCTCACGCTATTCCAGCCCCACCTTTCACAGCGCGGCCATGGACGGCGTGGCCGTGAACGCGGAAGCCACCTTTTCCGCCAGGGAAGGCCGCCCTTTGCAGCTCACGCTGGACAAGGACTATCATCCCGTAAACACGGGACATGCCATGCCTGCGGGGAGCAATGCGGTAATCATGATCGAGCAGGTGGTTCAGGTGGACGAGCAGACCATTGCCATCGAGGCCCCGGCCTTTCCCTGGCAGCATGTGCGCCGCATCGGCGAGGACATTGTGGCCACGGAGCTGCTCCTGCCCCAGAACCACCAAATCTCGCCCTACGACGTGGGCGCGCTGCTCAGCGCGGGCATCTGGGAACTGCAGGTCTGGGAACAGGTGCGGATGATCATCATCCCTACGGGCGACGAGGTCCTGGACTTTACCAAACACCCTGAGCCGCGGCCGGGACAGGTGGTGGAGAGCAATTCCCAGGTCTTCAAGGCCCTGGGTGAATCGTGGGGCTGCGTCGTGGAGCGGGTCCCGCCGGTGCGCGACGACCTGACGCTGCTGTCCGAGGCCGTGGACAAGGCCCTGCAACGGGCGCACATCGTGATCATCGGCGCCGGATCTTCCGCCGGCACCAAGGACTTCACCCGCACGGTCATGGAGCGACACGGCACGGTCCTGGTGCATGGCATCGCGGCCATGCCCGGCAAGCCCTCCCTTTTGGGCGAAGCCAGGGGCAAACTGCTGGTGGGCGCGCCGGGATATCCGGTCAGCGCGGTGATCTGCTTCGAGGAACTGGTGCGCCCTCTGGCGGCCTGGCTGGGCCGCCGCGACCCCGGCGCCAGACCGAAGATCCAGGTGGAGCTGACCCGCAAGACCCCGTCCAAGCTGGGCGTGCAGGAATTCATGCGTCTGGCCATCGGCCGGGTGGGCCAAAAATGGGTGGCCACGCCCCTGGCCCGGGGCGCGGGTATGATCACCACCCTGACCAAGGCCCAGGGCATGGCTCGCATTCCCATACACAGCGAAGGATTGGAGGCTGGAGCACTGCTGGAAACCGAGCTGCTGGTGTCCCAGGCGGAACTGGAGCGGACCATTGTCTGCGTGGGCAGCCACGATAACACCCTGGACCTGCTGACCAACGAACTCATGGGTCTGGCCGAGCCCTATCGCCTGGCCTCCACCCATGTGGGCAGCATGGGCGGCCTGAACGCTTTGCGCAACCAGGCCGCGCATCTGGCCGGGTGCCACCTCTTTGATCCGGAAAGCGCGGACTACAATTTTCCCTTCCTGGCCAAGTACCTGCCCGATGTCGACGTGCTGGTGGTCAACCTGGCCATTCGCCACCAAGGACTGATCGTGGCCAAGGGCAATCCCAAGGCCATCAAGGGCGTCAAGGACCTGACCCGGCCCGACGTGGTCTTCATCAACCGTCAACGCGGCGCGGGCACGCGGATTCTCCTGGATCACCATCTCAGGCAGGCCGGCATCAGCCCGGATTCCGTGCGGGGATACGACAAGGAAGAATACACGCACATGGCCGTGGCCGTGAACGTGCTCAGCCAGGCCGCTGACTGCGGCCTGGGCATTTTCGCCGCGGCCAGGGCCCTGCACCTGGACTTCGTGCCCCTGGCCCGGGAGCGCTACGACCTGATCATTCCCCGACAGTGGGCCGAAGATCCGAAGATCACCACCGTGCTGGAGCTGATCCGCTCCAAGGAACTCCAAGCCCGCGTCCGGGCTTTGGGCGGGTATGACACTGACTTGACGGGCCGGGAAATGGAGCCGGGAATGGGATTGGGGTGAGGCGACGTTGGGCGTGCCGCATTGAAAAATGCATTCAGTGACCTAAAATTCCAGGTTGCCCGGCGTTCGCGGAAACGGAATCACGTCCCGGATGTTGGCCACCCCGGTGATCATCATCAGAAAACGCTCAAAGCCCATGCCGAACCCGGCATGCGGCGCGGAGCCGAAGCGGCGGATATCCAGATACCACCAATAGGCCTCCTGGTTCAGGCCCTGTTCCTCCATCCGGTCCACGAGGATGTTCAGCCGCTCCTCGCGCTGGCTGCCTCCCACCAGTTCCCCCACGCGGGGCACGAGCAGGTCCATGGCCGCCACGGTTTCCCCGTCCTCGTTCATGCGCATGTAGAACGGCTTGATGGTCCGCGGATAGTCGTACACCATGACCGGCTTCTTGAAATATTCCTCCGACAGAAAGCGTTCATGCTCGGTCTGCAAATCCGAACCGAACACCACCTGAAATTCGAAGCCGCGCTTGCTGGCCTCCAGGATGTCCACGGCCTGCCTGTAGGGAATCCGTTCAAAAGGCTCGCGCAGAAGCGTTTCCAGGTCCGCCATGAGGGTCTTGTCCACGTATTTCCCGAACAGCTCCAAATCATCCGGGCAATGGTCCAGGACATGCCGGACCATGATCTTGGTCAACTCCTCGGCCAGATCCATGGTCTCCCGCAGGCCGCCAAAGGCGAATTCCGGCTCGATCATCCAGAATTCAGCGGCATGGCGGGGGGTATTGGAATTTTCGGCCCGGAACGTGGGACCGAAGGTGTACACCCTGTCCAGGGCGCAGGCATAGAGTTCGGCCTCCAATTGCCCGGAAACGGTCAAATTGGCCTGCCTGCCGAAAAAATCCTCGAAAAAGGGTTCGTCTGGTGTCCGGGGATGGTAATTTGTTCCCAGGGTGGTGACCCGGAACATTTCTCCGGCCCCTTCGCAGTCGGAACCTGTTAAAATGGGCGTGTGCAAATGCCAGAACCCGCGCCCGCGGAAGAAATCATGCACGCAAAAGGCCGCTTCGGAGCGGATTCGAGCCATGGCCCCGTATTTGTTGGTCCGCGGACGAAGATGAGCGATGCCGCGCAGGAACTCATCGGAATGGCGCTTCTTCTGCAAGGGATATGTTTCCTGGTCGGCCATGCCGATCAGCGTCACCCGGGCCGCGTGCACTTCCCAGGCCTGTCCCGCCGCAGGAGAGGCCGCGTGTTCGCCCTGGATTTCCACGGCCGCGCCTGTGTTCACATCCTTGAAAAACCAGCCCGCAACAGCATGGTCCACGACCACCTGGAGGTTTTTCAAACAGGAGCCGTCATTGAGCTCCAGGAAGGAAAAGCCCTTGGCGTCCCGCCGTGTGCGCACCCAGCCGCGCAAAAGAACTTCGCCCAGCGCCCCTGGAGCGGTCAAAGCCTGCTTGACAAAGGTCCGCCGCAGCATTGTTCGTCTCCTTGTTGAATGTCCGGGGGGATGCAAGGTCTTTCTTGCATCCGCCGCATGAAGTCAAGAAAGAGGCTTTAAGTCGCCGTCTCCTGCTGAACGTTTCCAAAACCGTCTTGACTGGACATCCGCGCCGTGCAAGAAAATGCCCACGGGAAGCATAAGGAGTTTGTCCCGTTGGATCCAATCGGTTGTTCACGGGCTGCGCTCTGCTCTTCAGCGCATCGGTTCTGACCAACGCAGGCAGCGAGGGAGTCTGCAACGCAAGAAAAACATGTCAACGCGGCCTGCTCCCATGAACGTTTTCTGAAGTGTCGCTGGAGTGCTCATGCACTCATGCGCACATGCGAATATTGCTGTTCAGACTCCAGGAGTATGCTCATGCTTGCCAAACTGACCATTTTCGACTTTTCGCTGTTCAGCCGGGCTAAAATGCGTTTTGTCAACGGCTTGAACGTGATTATCGGCGAAAACAGCACGGGCAAGAGCCATCTGCTCAAACTGGCCTATGTGGTCAGCGCCCTGCAAAGCGAAACCGCGCGAAATCAACCGTCGAAACTCAACTACCGCCTGGACGAGCGCATCGCCGAAAAACTGGTGGCCGTGTTCCGGCCGGAACAC
>DSBL01000080.1 GCA_011049455.1 Desulfonatronum sp.
ACGTCATGGACGCCCTACTACTCCCTTCATGTCAGCTGGGCTTACCGACCACGTCTGGAATATGAACGAATTGCTCAAAACACGTCCTGAAAACCTTGTCATTTAAAAGGGACCACGACCGAAGAACGGAGATGAAGTCAAAGGCCTGGCCGTGAATCTTGGCCAGCGTCTCCTTGACGAACTGATTCAGACAATCGGTTTTGATCTCGCCGACATACAGAAAATAATGGACGTCCGGATCCAGCTTCAGATCTGAAAAAAAGACGTCGTCCTCGCCAAAATCCATGCTCCTATCCTCACAGCGTCATGTTTTTCGCGGGTACCGGCCGCAGGAAAACCGCTCCCCCTCGGGGCAAAAGCCCAGCGCCTCGCAGCGGGGACCGGCCGTACGGAAAACCACCGGCAGCTCATGGCGGCAAATGGCCAGCATCTCCTTGGCCATGGCCCGGATTTCCCACTGGGCCCGCTCGCAGCAGCGCAAGGCAAAAAAATGCAGCAGGCTGCGGCAGTTCATGGAGAGCACGATCTTGCTCTCCGCGGCCTGGGGCAGCACGAACCGGGCGTCCTCGTTGGCCTTGGCGCCCTTGCGGCCGCGGTGGTGCAATAATTCCCGCAGCCGGCCATAGGTGAGCGCGGCCTGCTCCATGAATTCCTCGAAAAGCTCTTTGGCTTCCGGGATCTTGGCGATCTGCGGCGGCAGAATGTAGTCGAAACCGCTTTCATTCACGTACCGCTGGCTCTGCTGCGAATAGGAGGCCAGTCTGTGCCGCACCAACTGGTGGGTCAGGGCACGGGAAACACCCTCCACGGCAAAGGTGAAACTGACGTGCTCGATGGGGCTGTGGTGGCCGGACTCAAGGATGTCCTGGACAAATCTGTCCTGCTCGTCAAAACTGACTTCGCCGCTGAGCAGCCGGGGCCAGAGATCGCCCACGAAGCCCGGGCTGTAGCATTGCCGGAAGGATGCGTAGATCAAAGACAACGGGTTGGGTGTCGAAGCCAGCAGGCAAACCTGGAGTGTGGCGGAGGGCATGGGTGATCGTGCTCGAAGGTTCAAAGGATCATGTTTCAGGGTTCATTGGACAACTAACAGCAGTTCAAAGAATGAAGGCCATGGCCCGTAAAACAGGACTCCATTGGGAACATGTCATGAGTTACTTGTAAACGCCGTTTCTATTCAATATCCAGCATCCCCCGCTCCTGGGCTTGAAACGCAGCGGGCATGCGCAGGCGGAGATGGGCAAAAGCCCTGGGCGTGGCCATTCGACCCCGGGCCGTGCGCTTGATGAAGCCGCATTGGATCAGATACGGCTCGTAGATGTCCTCAATGGTCCGCACTTCTTCGCTGCAGGCCACGGCCAGGGTCTTCACGCCCACGGGCCCGCCCTGAAAATGCTCGATCAACGTACTCAAAATTCGGCGATCCATCTGATCCAATCCATGCGCGTCCACATCCATTCGGCCCAAAGCCTCCCTGGCCAGCTTCGCGGTAATTCGCAGTCCGCCCTGAACAGCGGCGAAATCACGTACCCGGCGCAGCAGGCGGTTGGCAATACGCGGCGTGCCCCGGGCCCTGCGGCCGATCTCCAGGGCGCCGTCGTCGGTAATGGGCGCGTTCAGTAGCAGCGCGGTGCGCCGGATGATCGTGGCCAATTCCGTTTCGCTGTAAAACTCCAACCGGAAAATGACCCCGAAACGATCCCGCAAGGGGGATGTCAACAAACCCAGCCGGGTGGTCGCTCCCACCAGGGTGAACGGCTCCAGATCTATCTTCACGGTCCGCGCTCCCGGCCCCTGGCCGATGATCAGGTCCAGCTTGAAATCCTCCATGGCCGGGTACAGGATTTCCTCCACGCTGGCGGGCATGCGGTGTATCTCGTCGATGAACAGCAGATCCTGCCGGCCCAGATTGGTGACAATGGCCGCCAGATCCCCGCTGCGCTCCAGCACGGGGCCGGAAGTGGTCACCAGATTGACATCCAATTCACAGGCCATGATCTGGGCCAGCGTGGTTTTGCCCAGCCCCGGCGGGCCGTAGAACAAGGTATGGTCCAGGGCCTGGTTCCGCTCCCGGGCCGCCTGGAGAAACACACGCAAATTGGCCCGCAGATCGTCCTGGCCGGTAAAATCGTCCAGCCGCTTGGGACGAATGCCCTCATCAAGGGAAACGGCATGATGGCTCATCTCACGCCCTCTTGGCCGCCATGCGCTTGAGCACCACGCGGATCACCTCGCCCACGCCCAGGTCCGGTTCCTCGCGCATGATCTCGTCGATGAACACCGCAACTTCCGCCTCTGCATACCCCAGGTTCGTCAAGCCGGCCAGGATGTCGCCGCGTTGCAGGGAGGATTCCAACCCGGCATCAGCATGGGGCGCAACAGGCAGCACCTGCAATTTGTCTTGCAATTCCAGCAGAATCCGCTGAGCGGACTTTTTTCCGATGCCCGGCACCCCGGCCAAGGCATGTCCATCCTGGCGGGCCACGGTTGCACGCAAGGCATGCAGATCAAAATGGGACAATATGGCCAAAGCGGTTTTGGGACCCAACTTGGACACGCCCAGCAGCACCTCAAAGGCCTTTCGCTCTTCCCATGAGGCAAAGGCGTACAATTCCAAAACATCTTCGCGCACCAGGGTGAACACGTAATAGGCCGCCTGTTCGCCTTGCCCGGGCAGACAGTGCAGGAGCCGCAAAGGCAAGACCAAATTGTAGCCGACTCCACCCTGGGTCAAAAGCACGCAGCCCTTCTCGGTCTTGAGCAAAATTTGGCCCTGGATGAAGCCGATCATGATCGCGTACCCTCAGGGGAAGTCATTTTAGCCAAACGAAAAAACCTTTGTTGGTTGACATGGCACACGGCCACGGCCAAGGCGTCGCTGCTGTCCAAGGCCCAGTCCGGCTTGTTCACGCCGAGCAGCCGGGAAACCATGAAGGCCACCTGGGTCTTGTCCGCCCGGCCCACGCCGACAATGCTCTTCTTGACCATGGTCGGCTCATAGCTGAACACCGGCACCCGCGACCGCGCGCAAGCCACCACCGCCGCCCCCCTGGCCTGGCCGAGCTTCAACGCGGAAGCCGCATTGCGGGCCTGAAAGATGTTTTCAATGGCGCCCTCCTCGGGACGGTGCAATTCAATGATTTCGCACAGCCGAAAAAAAATTTGCCCCAAGCGCTCATCCATGTTCGCAGACGCGTTTGTCCGCACGACCCCGGCATCCACCAGGGAGAGCATCCCGGAAACCTCGCGGATCACTCCATATCCGGTGACTCTGGAGCCGGGGTCAATACCCAAGACGATCAGAACCGTTCCCCCAGCGCCGGCATGCGGGCAAAAGCAACATCCGCAAGGGGTTCATCACCCAGATGAACATTTTGAAAACGACCGTAAATCATCTTTCCGCTTCTTGAACCTGGCCGCGTTGGTCGGCCAAAGGCTCGACAAAGCGGGATTCCGCGTCCCAGGGGAAAAGTATCCATGTGTCCTGGCTGACCTCGGTGATGTAGGTGTCCACCAGCGGACGGCCGGCGGGTTTGGCGTAAACCGTCGCGAAATGCGCCTTGGGCAGCATCTGCCGGACAATGCGCGCCGTGCGTCCCGTATCCACAAGGTCGTCGATGATCAAACACGGTGTTACCTCGCCCGGCGGTATCTCTTGAAAACCCTTGAGAATCGTGCTCTGACCCTGATCCTGCCACGCGTAGCTTGAAACGCAAACCGTATCGATGACCCTGATTTCCAGCTCACGGGCGACGATTGCCGCGGGAACCAATCCCCCGCGGGTTACGGCAATGATCCGCGACCATGGTCCGCTGTCCAGCAACCGCCAGGCCAAAGCCTTGGAATCCCGATGCAGCTGTTCCCAGGAAATGGGGTAAAGTTTATTGTAGCGTTCCTTCATCTTGGATCCGAACTCCCGGATGACACCAGACTACCTCTGTTCGTCACTCGGATCATCAAGCCTTTTCAACTCATAATCATACCCGCGCAGGCCATGGTACTCCCGGTGAACCTTGCCCTGCCCCATCCTTCCGGACATCCCTCGAACCGACCATTTCCAGCGGATCCACAAAACCAAGGCCGCGGCAACGCCCACGGCAATGAACACAAACAAAAAAACAGCGCCGAGAAAAACCGCCACAAAAATGAGAGGGAGAAGGAGAATCCATCCCCACCATGGAAATCGGGGGGCCAAAAAGACGAATTGCGGTCTGCGCTGCATGCTGCACCCTTGAAAAAAAGCTGAAGCGGATCAGTCCTGTGCCGACGCCGGCATGTTCGGCTGAAGCTGTCCGCGTGTTTCTTGATCATAGATCCTGAAAAACCCAAGCACCCTCGGATGCGGCTTCTTGTATACGCACTGCCCCGCCTGTCAAGCAAGCCCCGGCGAACAACAAGACCCCGTCACATTCCTTTTTCCCTTATTCCGGAAAGTGAATCCCGGCCCGGACAGAATGTTGATCAAGTCCGAATCCGCGGGCCGGCCCTCTCCACGAGGGACGCTGAAACTCGTACAAACCGCGTTGACGGGAACCCGGGCGAACAAAAAAGGATTTGATCATTCCCGGCGGTGTGGGGTAATGGAGGATTTCGTCGTCCGTCCATCCTGTTTGCGGCGACACCGGCAGTTTCTGCGGGCAAAACGAAAAAGGTGACATACGATTGTCAAAATCCTCTTGTGTATCCACGGACATAATGCTTTGGCGTATACATGATGTGGAAAATCCGTCCTGCATTTTCGACGTTCCGGCCAACGAAAAAACACGGTTTCCCTTTGGCCTGTCGATGATCTCACGATCATCGGGGTGACATCCTGTCGCCCGCATGCGCAACATGTTAAGACGTTGCGAAAAATCCTGCATTTTCATCCAAGATTGCAAAAACATGCCCAAACCCGTCACTGAACAGCGCATCCAGAGGATCAGGGAGGTACTAACCAGGCGGCAAAAGGACCTCACCCTGATCCTGAACAACGTTCACGACCCGCACAATGTTTCCGCGATTTTACGCAGTTGCGACGCCTTTGGGGTGAACGCCGTGCACCTTTACTACACCCGCGAATCCTTTCCCCTGGTGGGCAAACGCTCCTCGGCCTCGGCCAAAAAATGGGTGGAACGCATTCGCCACGACAATGCCCGGATCATGATCGATGGATTGAGAACGCAGGGATATCAAATCCTGGGAACCAATTTCAACGCCCAGGCCGAACCGTTGCCGGAATGGGATTTCACCAGGCCCACGGCCGTCATCCTGGGCAACGAGCACAGGGGCCAGGATCCGGCCCTGGGCGGCCTGGTCCCGGACAACCTGTTCATCCCCATGCAGGGCATGATCAAAAGCCTGAACGTCTCCGTGGCCGCGGCAATCATTCTCTACGAGGCCTGGCGGCAAAGAGAAATCAAGGGCATGTACGGCCGGCCCAGCTTTTCCCCCGTGGAATTGGATGCCCTGGTTGGGGCATGGATGGCGAAATGAATCCTAAAGTGGAATGCGCCGCCTTGAGCCTGGTCCGGGGAGAACTGGTCATCTATCCCACGGAAACGCTGTATGCACTTGGCGCAAGCGCCCTGATGCCCCGGGCGCTGCAACGCATCGTCGATCTCAAGGGCCGCGACGCGGCCAAGCCGTTGCCCGTGATCATCGCCGAAATGGACCAATTGCGCATGATCAGCGCCTGGGACAGTCCGGACCTGAACCGTCTGGTCCAAGCCTTCTGGCCGGGACCGCTAAGCATCCTCGTACCAGCCCTGCCGGGGCTTCCACCGCATATTCAGGACCGCAGGGGACTCGTCGCGGTTCGCTGGACCCCGCATCCCGTGGCCCAGTCCCTGGTCCGCCTCTGCAAAACACCCCTGTCCGCCACCAGCGCCAACCGGAGCGGTCAAAAACCGGCCTGCCGCCCGGACGAGCTGAATCCATTCCTGACCGAGTCGGTGGCCATGGTTCTGGACTGCCCCCCTTTTCCTCCCGGTGGACAACCCTCCAGCCTGGTCCGTATTGCTTCCCCGCATACATTGGAAGTGCTCAGGGAAGGAGCAGTGCCCATGAAAGACCTTGTCAACGCGGGCTGGTCCATCTGTTCAAAAAATTAAACCTTCTCTTGGTGCACCCTATGAAGATCTTCAAAAACGGTACAGTTTTTTTGACCTGGTTGATCTTTATCGCCAAAACCCTTGGCTACGTATTCAATATATAATACTTGTTTTATTGGATATTTTTTAAACACTCCCAAAGCATTTATCCAAAAAAACTTGGCATCATCTTTGCTGTATGGAATATAACCTTCCTCCTTTTGCAAAAACCGGCCTTGCTTTCGGACAGCCCACCCGAGACAAGGCCGGTTTTTTTGTTATCCGGCCTGGTTATTGCTTTCCGAGCAATGCGGCAAGCTCCCTGCGTACCACATCCTGTCCAATGGCTGCCATACAGCGTGGATCATCGCAGTGGATTCGCCCGTTGGCCGTGCATGGTCTGCAGGGTGTATCCGATCCTACGGCTCGCAACCCCACGGGCGCCCACTGCCGCTTTGAAGCCGGACCGAACAGCACCACCCCCGGCACGCCCGACATCCCGGCCAGATGCATGGGGCCGCTGTCATTGCCCGCCACCATGTCAGCGCCGCGTAAAAGGTCCGTCAAATCGCCCGGGCATTGTGGTCGCTCCACGGGAAAATCGCAAATTCGCATGCCTTGTTCCACTTCGGCAGGACCAAGCACGAACCGAACCGTGACGCCCTGTTTCTCCAACCAGCCGGCCAGTTCAAAAAATTGCACCAGGGGCCATTGCTTGGCCGAATGTCCGGCGCCGGGAAACAAGAGCGCCGTCTTTCTCGGCCCATTGGTCTGAGCACAATTCGCCCTGGCACCTTTCCCAAAATGGGTTCGCCATGCCGCCAGCCAGCCCGGATCAAAAAAAATCCCCTGTCTGAGCAGCTCCTTGGCGTACATTTGCCGGACCGGAACCATTGCGCTGTGATGCAATCCCTGCAAAAAAAACAAATTCGGATGCTTTTCCACTGGTGGGTGCTTTTCCAGAACGAACCAGAAAATCTTTGTCCCGGCCAATGCCTGAAGCCGGGACCGGGAGGCGAACAATGCATCAAAGGCGAGTTGCATTTCCCTTGGGCAGATTTGCAACCCCAGAGGCTTCAACCAGGGCAGACGGTTCAGGGGTCCGATCCAAAAACGATCACTCTTTGAAAAATGTTCGCAAATGCCATGCATGGCCGGCCAAGCCATCAAAAAATCCCCCAGGCCTCCTCGATGAATGATGACAATATCAGGTTGTTCCTGCACGACGCCGCCTCAAAAGAAAAGATACAGGCCTGACAGGAGCACGCAAAAACAAGAAACGGGCGGATTGCCAGACAAACCATGCCGAAAACGGAGAATCAGCCAGTTCTGATCGCCTGCCCCCAATGGCATTCCTGAAACGATGCCATGGCGTGTTCGATGATGTATTGCCCTTTTTGAAAGCTCGACATAAAATAATATATTCCATGCATGAATCATTTACGACCCTGGTGAGAAAACATGGTCAACAAAAGCTGGCAGAGCCACCAGTTCGGTAAAAGGATATGCCTTTCATGACCGGACTGCAAAAACCCTGTCCCAACTGCGGGTTCTTGCTGTCCGTCTACGCCAATCCGGTGCCTACTGTCGACGTTATCATTCACGTGGATCAAGGGGTGGTGCTGATTGAACGCAAAAATCCACCCCTCGGATGGGCCTTGCCCGGAGGCTTTGTTGATTACGGGGAATCCGTGGAACATGCCGCGATCCGTGAAGCCAGGGAGGAGACAGGCCTGGATGTCGAGCTGACCGGCCTGCACGGCGTATATTCCGATCCGGCGCGCGATCCGCGTCAACACACCATCAGTGTGGTGTTCACAGCCCGGGCGAGGAATGTTCACGATCTCAAGGCCGGCGACGACGCAGGGAATGTTCGCGTCTTTTCCAGAGAATTCCTGCCGCAGCGGTTGGCTTTTGACCATCGGCAGATCCTTGACGAATATTTCTCGGAATGAATTTATGCTGCCTGAACACTCTCAAGCTCGCTTTCTGGCGGAACGAACATGAATATGAACCGCATCCTGTAAAGGGAATCCAATGGATTACCGCCCCCAAGTACTGTTCGTGACCTCGGAAATGTACCCCTATTCCAAAACAGGCGGCCTGGCGGACGTCATGGGGGCACTGCCTCTGTCTCTTTCCCGTCTCGGCGTTTCCGTGGGGGTGATCACCCCGTTTTACGGGCGACTGGCCAGCAGCGACTATCCTTTGCGGCTCATTTATGAGGATTGCCCCGTGGGCTATCCATGGCCGGACACAACCGCAGACATTTTTCTCTCCGACTACCACGGTCTGCCCGTCTATTTCATTGCCCGCGGCGAATATTTCGACCGCAGATTCCTTTACTGCACCCATAAAGGCGACTATTTCGACAATTGCGAACGCTTCATTTTTTTTTGCCGGGCCACCATGGAGTGGGCCAGGCGACTGTCCAAGCCGCCCACCGTGATCCACGCCCACGACTGGCACGCCGCCTTGGTGCCGGCCTATCTGCACTTTTTGCGCAAGGTGGACCCTTTCTGGGAACAAACCAAGTCCGTGGTGACCATTCACAACCTGGCATTCCAGGGACGTTTCGCCTTCCGTCTTTTTTTGGAATCCGGCCTGCCGCACACGGCCTGGCACAGCGACGGCGCTGAATTCTATGGCGACTTCAACCTGTTGAAATGCGGCATCTCCTTCGCCGATTTGGTGACCACGGTCAGTCCGTCCTATGCCAAAGAAATCCTGACCCCGGAATTCGGCTGCGGCCTGGAAGGCATCCTGCGTCGCCGCGCCGCTGACCTCAAGGGCATTCTCAACGGAGCGGACTACCAGGTCTGGGACCCCAAGCAGGACAAATTTCTTCCAGGGACTTACTCCCTTGAACTGCTGACCGGCAAACGTCGCTGCAAGGAAAGCCTCTTTCAGGAGCTGGGTCTGGACCCGCGGATGCTGACCCGCCCGCTGCTCGGTTTTGTCGGGCGACTGCGCCAGCAAAAGGGCATTGATCTTCTCCTGGAAATCATCCCTAAGCTGATGCAACGCAATGTCTGCGTCGTGATCCTGGGGGAAGGCGATCTGCAATTTGAAGCCTTGCTCCTGGAAATGATGGAAAACTATCCGGGACGCCTGTCGACCCGCATCGGCTACACCGAGGACCTGGCGCACCGCATTCAGGCCGGTGTCGATGTCTTTCTGATGCCCTCGCGGTACGAACCCTGCGGATTGACCCAGATGTACAGTCTGCGCTACGGGAGCTTGCCCGTGGCTTCGGCCGTGGGCGGACTGCTGGATACCATAGTGGGGCATCCACAGGACAAGTCCACGGGGTTCATCTTCAAACCCATCCAGGCTGAAGCGTTTTTGGAGTGCATTGACCAGGCCCTCGCCCTCTGGAACGACAAGGAAAAATGGAGAGCCATGCAAGTCCGGGCAATGCGCATGGATTTTTCCTGGGCAAAGGCCGCCGAACAGTATATCCAGATTTACAACGACCAGGGAAGCAACCTTTCCCTGATTTAACGCGTGGAAAAACAACAGGAGAAGCATCATGAAAATGACGGAAGTTCGCGCCATGGCCAAGGCCAGAGGGCTGAAGATGGGCGTGGGGATGACCAAAATCGAGGCCATCCGGATGTTGCAGCGTGATGAGGGCAATTTCGACTGCTTTGCCCGGGCCGAAGCCGGCTATTGCGATCAGTTTCAGTGCATCTTCAGGGAAGACTGCCTGGCCCTCGCGCCCAAGCAAAATAAAGCCTCCTAGCTTTACCCTTCGCTTTTTCCCGTTTCTTGAAAAACGAAGCAGACAAGGGTCCAAACCGCGAACACAGCCGTGGTTCGGACACGGATGCTTTTTCATTTTTTTCGACTTCGACCCGCGCTGATGCAACGATGAATTCACGGCCCAATGCTTCCGCGGTATTGCTGACTCTCGGCGACCCCAACGGCCTTGGTCCGGAGTTGGTCTGCCGTATCCTGCCATCGCTCCAAACCAGTTCCCTTAGCCTGGTGATCATCGGTCCTGAACAGGCATTGCAGCACCATGCCCACGTCCTGGGTCTGCAGCCCCCCTGGACTCGTCTGACAACAATGGATGGTCTGGCCGAACTGCCGCCGGGCATTTTTCTTTTTTCCCGGCCGGAACAGGCTGGATTTGCATTAGACCCCGGTTTGGCCACCCTGCAAGGCGGAGAAGCCGCGGGCCGCAGCCTGGACACTGCCTGCACCTTGCTGCAAAAAGGTTATGCCCGGGCACTGGTCACCTGTCCCTTGAACAAGGCCATGCTCCAGCAGGCCGGCTTCGCCTTTGCCGGGCACACCGAGTTTTTGGCCGCCCGCGCAGGTCTTGCACCGGAAAAAGTCTGCATGCACTTCTGGGGCCCCAGGTTGCGGGTCAGCCTGGCTACGACCCATCCACCTCTTGCCAGGGTTCCGCGGTTGATCTCCCAGGAAGTGATCTTGAGCAAACTGGAATTGACCCTGACCCTGCTGCGCGCCATGGACCATGATAAACCAGTGGCCGTCTGCGGCTTGAACCCCCACGCCGGCGAAGAAGGAAAGATCGGCGACGAGGAAATCCGGATCATCGCCCCTGCCGTGGCCGCCGCCGTGGCCAAGGGCTGGAACGTCGTCGGTCCCCTGGCCGCGGATACGGTCTTTCATCGCGCCCTGCAGGGGGAATTTTCCGCGGTCCTGGCCATGTACCACGACCAGGGACTGGGGCCGTTCAAGCTGCTCCACTTCCATTCCGGCATCCAGATCACCCTGGGCCTGCCCTATGTGCGCACCAGCCCGGACCACGGCACGGGGTACGACCTGGTCGGCAAAGGCACGGCATCGGTCCAAAGCCTGAAAACAGCCCTGGACATGGCCATCCGTCTGACAAACCTTTTACCGCACGAACAAGGAAGTCCTTCATGAACCTAACCACAATGAACACCCCTGCATACGTGCACATCGCCCCCCGGTTGCGCGGTCTGCGCGAGGCCCTGGAGTTGAGCGTCCAGGAAATGGCCCAACGCCTGGAGACCACCGAGGAAAAGATCCTGCTCTACGAATCCGGCACTGCTGAAATTCCGGTCAGTTATCTTTTCCAGGCGGCCAAGACCTGCGGGGTGGACCTGACCGTGCTGCTTTCCGGCGGGGAGGCGCACCTGCACAATCACGCCCTGGTCCGCGCCGGCAAGGGCATGAGCGTGGACCGGCGCAAGGACTACGCCTACAAAAGTCTGGCCTTCAGCTTCACCGGACGGCGCATGGAACCCTTTCTGGTCACGGTGCCGCCCAAAAGAGAGGATGAATTGACCTTCACCGAACATGCCGGGCAGGAATTCATCCATATGCTCTCCGGCCGCCTGGAGATCACCCTGGGCAGCACGAAACAGATCCTGGAGCCCGGCGACAGTCTTTACTTCACTTCCCGCACGCCCCACGCCCTGCGCGGCCTGGACAACTCCGAGGCCGTGTTCTTGGACGTCATCATCTGAGCACCCACTCAACCCCCTGTTTTTCAATGGTAAGGATATGTCGGCATCCAAGGATCATTTTGCCCGGCGCTCGCCTTGGACCCTGGCCCTCATCTTAAAACCCTAATCCGTTGTTGAGGAAACCCATGCTTCAACCATTTTCAAATTACGACCATTTTGTTCAATCTTATCAAATGGATGTCCCTAAATACTACAATTTTGCTTTTGACTTTCTGGCCCGCACGGCCGCGGAAGACCCCAAACGCCCGGCCATGGTCCACGTCGCGGACGACGGTTCGCGCAGGGAATATTCCATGGACTTCTTTGAACAAGCCTCCAACAAACTGGCCAACGCCCTGCGTCTGCAAGGACTGCGCAAGGGCGACCGGGTCATGCTCATCCTGCACCGAAGGGTGGAATTCTGGGTGAGCATGCTCGCCCTGCACAAGCTGGGCGCGGTGGCCGTGCCTTCCCCGGCCCTGCTCACGGCCACGGACATTGCCTACCGCGTCAATTTCGCGCGTATCCGCGCGGCCATCGTGGACCATGGCGTTGTCACCGCGGTATGTCAGGCCCGGCCCGACTGCCCGGGCCTGCGCATTCTGCTCCAGGTCGGCGAGACCCGTCCGCCCGAGGGCTGGCTGGACTACACCGCTTTGTGCCGGGACGCCTCCCCGGACTTTCCCCGCCCCGCGGACGCAGCCGGCGGAAGGGACAGCCTGCTGATCTTTTTTTCCTCAGGCACCACCGGGCCGCCCAAAATGGTGGAGCATACGCATACCTATCCCTTGGGACACTTCATCACCGGTTCGCATTGGCACGACCTGCGGCCCGGTGATCTGCACCTGACCGTGGCGGACACGGGTTGGGGCAAGGCGGTTTGGGGCAAATTCTACGGCCAGTGGATGGCCAAGGCCGTAATCTTTGTCTATGATTTTCGCGGCAAGTTCGATCCGGCCAAATTGTTGCACGTCCTGGCCGAACACAACGTCACCTCGTTTTGCGCCCCCCCAACGGTCTACCGTTTCTTAGTCCGCCAGAACCTGGATGACTACGACCTAAACTCCCTGCGTCATTGCACCACAGCCGGGGAGCTGCTCAACGAGGGCGTTTTTCATGCCTGGAAGAAAGCCACGGGGCTGCCCATTTACGAAGGCTACGGCCAGACCGAGACCACGCTGCAGATTGCCACCTTTCCGTTCATGCTCCCCAAGCCCGGATCCGTCGGCAAGCCTTGCCCCGGCTGGGACGTGGTGCTTCTCAATGACGAAAGCCACCCCTGCGCGCCCGGCGAGGAGGGTGAAATCTGCATCCGGCTGAACGGCACCGATCCTCTCGGTCTGTTCACCGGCTACCTGGACGAACCTAAAAAAACAGCCCAGGTCCGGATGGACGGCTTTTATCATACCGGGGACAAGGCCTGGATGGACGAAGACGGCTACTTTTGGTTCCTGGGACGGGTGGACGATCTGATCAAAAGCTCCGGCTACCGCATCGGCCCGTTTGAAGTGGAAAGCGTGCTGATCACACACCCGGCCGTGGTGGAAGCCGCAGTAACCGGCGTGCCGGATCCGGACCGGGGCCAGGTGGTCAAGGCCACTGTTGTTCTCGGCACAGGGCATGTCCCGTCAGGGGAATTGACCAGGGAACTCCAGGCCCATGTCAAGCAGAACACAGCACCGTACAAGTATCCCAGAATCATCGACTACGTAACGGAACTGCCCAAGACCATCAGCGGCAAGATCAAGCGTGCCGAAATTCGGGACAGGGATTCGCGACAGAATGGCTGATATTGACATGAATCTTTCGGCAGAACCGCTGAATTCGACGTTTCTTGACTCGTTGCAACCTATTTCGTAGAGTTAATTATATTTTCAATCATTTCAATTTCCAAGGAGGCTTTGCCATGCGATCAAAAATAGTCCTTTGCGCTTTCCTGATGCTTCTTGTCTTAACCATGGCCGAAGCAGCCCTGGCCGATGAGCAGTTCGGAGTAGCCGTGTATCCCAATGCCACGGCCGATGCCGGGGCCACCAAATTCCTGCAGGAAAGCCTGGGGGTCGAAGGATTTGCCTTTCGCACCGACGATTCCGTGGCCGCGGTGGTTGAATTTTACAAATCCCAGGACGGCATTCGGGTACTGTTCGCCAACGATGACTCCGCCATGTTCAAGAAGGGCGACGAGGTGGACATCACCTTGCAAAGCCCGTGGAGGGACATGCACTCGGGAACAATTATGCAGGACTGCCTGATCTCCATCGTCAAAAGAAAATAATCCCAGCGCTTTTTTAACATCATCACAGGAGGTGCGTCATGGAAGAAGTCCTGTTCAAGAGTGAAGAACCCAAAAACAGGACCGACGTAGCCATGTTTTTGCGCCAGTTGGCCGACAAGGTCGAGGCCGGCGCCGTGACCCTGCGCCAGGGGGACGCTGAACAACGCGTGGACATTCCGCAGCGCCTGGTCCTGGAAACAAAGCTGGAGCGCGAAACAAAACACGACAAGGAAAAAATGAGCCTGGAAGTGGAACTGGAATGGCGTCCAGGTCAAGACGAGGAAACCGGCGGGGTGGAGCTGGCGTGAGGCGTGCAGCACAATGCACCCCGGCGTTTGTTCTTGTGCTATTGCTCTGTGCAGTCTGCCAATGAGCGACGCCTGCGGCAGGAACAAAACAAAGGCGGATCAAACGAACGCGGGACGCGTCATTCACCGCCCCGTACCGTGGTTATCCGGCCCTTTTGCTCTTGAAAGGATGTTGCACCGGCGTCGCTCCGTCCGTCAGCACAGGAACCAGCCTTTGCAATTCAAGGAGATCGCGCAATTGCTCTGGGTCGCGTAAAACGTTTTTCATGACGCATACGGGGTCAAAGAACATTCCAAACACTGTTCCACAACCTCGGTTCCCCATTGGCTTCCCAGGCGTTGCTCAACGAGCCTGAAGCCCGTCTTCTCGTAGAGATGTCTGGCCGCGTCGAGTCCCTCAAAGGTCCATAAGCATATCTTCTCATACCCTTTGCGTTGACAAAAGCTGATGGCGGTGTTGATGAGCCAGAAGCCTGCTCCCTGCCCGCGCAACACATCCGAAATAATGAACCACCGCAGATGTGCCCCCTGGCTTTGGGCGTGAATGCCGTCAATGGTTATGGAGCCCTCCACGCGACCTCCTATCGAGATGGTCCAAAAGCCGTCTCGATGCTCGTCATAACGTCCGAAAAACTCAGCAAGCTCCAGTGCT
>DSBL01000017.1 GCA_011049455.1 Desulfonatronum sp.
CCGAATACAATGGTCACGGACATGACCGCGGTGACGGTCAACCCGACGATGCGGGTGTCGGCACCGGTCTTGAAGCCCAGCATGGACAGGCTCAATGCGCTGTACCCGGCCGGCGCGCCGGCCAAGGCCGCCAGGGCGTTGCCGCCGCCGTTGACCAGCAGTTCCTTGTTCAGATCCAGGTCGCGGCGCGAGGCCAGTTCCATGCCGCCGGTGTTCAGGAGCAGGCCCAGCAGGGAAATGAAGGGGATGATCGCCAGGGTCGGCAGGTGCGATAACACGGCGCTCCACTGGACCTGGGACAGATCCGCCGGGCTGAAGGCGGGCCAGACGCTGCCCGCGGAAAACGTGGCGAAAAAAAATCCCATTTCCCGGGCTGCGGCCATGTCCAGGCCGAACAGCAACAGTGCGCCATGGCAGAGGACAAAGGCCGCGGCCATGGAGCCGGGCAGGATCAGAAAGTGGGACCAGCGCCGCAGGCAGGCGAGCAGGGCCGCGGCATACGCCGCCCCGGGCAGCCACAAAAGCGCAACCTGGCTGTCCAGCAGCCTGGGCAGGGAGTTCCAATGCAAGGACAGGCCGGTCATCACCTCCAGGCTGCCCTTGGTCAAAAGCCAGCCGGTTCCCGCGAGAAAGCCCGCCACGACGGGATAGGGCATGAACCGGGCGTACTCGGCGAGGCGGAACCGCCCGGCAAGCAGAAACAGCAGGGCCGTGGCCAGGGTGGAGAGGGCCAGGGCCGCGACCACGGTGATGAACGCCTCATGGGTATGCCCCGCGCCCATGACCGCGGCAATGCCCGCCGCGGCCCCGGCGAAAATGGCCGTGGGAGCGTCCTGGGAAATGTTCACGACAGGGCGGAAGCCGCTGAACAGGGAAGTCACCGCGACCAGGATCAGCGTTCCGGTCAGGGTCAATCCCATGCCTCTCTGGGCGTGGGCCTCCAGGGGACCGCTGAAAATCATCGCGGCGAAGGAGATCTCGATCACGACCACCATCAGGCTGATCACCAGCCCGATGCTTATCCCGGAGAGGCATTGCGGCGATCGCAGGTCAAAAAGAATCTCCCTGACCGGAAAAAATGGCGCGGCCATGTTTGCACGCTCTCGTTTCAGCGGGTGAAGCACGGGACGATCCCGCGCAAGGCGGCCAGCCCGGCGCTGACCGTGCCGATCAAATCCCTGTGATGCGCAACCTTTACCGTGACTTTTTCCAGCATCCTGCATTCCTCCTGGTCTATTCGGCCCGCAAGGCCTGGATGGGATTCAGGGCCGCGGCCTGCCTGGCCGGATAATAACCGAAGAAAATGCCCACGGCCATGGACACGCCCACGCCCAGCACCAGGGCGCCGTGAATGATCTCAAACTGCCACTGCGAATAGCGGGCAATGAGAAAGGAGGCTCCCACGCCCAAAACAATGCCCAGGAAGCCGCCCATCAGGGAAAGCAGGACGGACTCGATCAAAAACTGCCATTGGATGTCCTTTTTTTGCGCTCCCAGGGCTCGGCGGATGCCGATCTCCCGCTTGCGTTCACTTACGGAAACCAGCATCACGTTCATCACCCCTACTCCCCCCACGATCAACGAAATGCTGCCGATGGCGCCCAGCAACAGGGTGAACATCCGGGATTGCCGCTCCATGTGCTCGATGATCTGTTCCGGACTGGTGATGCGCACCTGCCCGGCTCTGGGCAGGGAGGAAAAATACTGCCGGATCTCATCCGCGGCCTGACTGGACGTCACCCCCGGCTCCAGCCGGGCCATGACCGTGCGCACGGTGTTCTGCGGCGAGAGGCGCAGCACCGTGGAGATGGGCAGCATCAACCCTTCGTTGCACTCGTAGGGCCGCATCGCGCCCATGGCCGCCGGGCGCAGGACCCCGACAACAGTCAGCTTGCGATCGTCAAAATAGATATCTTCGCCCACTCCGGCGATAATGCCCTGCTTTACCAACCGCTCGGCCAGATTGCCGCCCACCACGGCATGGGACATGAGTACGTCCAGGTCGGAAATGAATCGGCCCTCGGCCAAAGCCAGCTTGTTCATGTCCAGAAACCCCTCGGTCACCCCCAGGATAGGGATGGACTGGCGCTGGCCTTCCTTGCGCAGCTCGCCGAAGGCCGAGGCATAAGGGGCCACGGATCGTACCGAGGCCAGCCGGGCGGGCATCTCCAGGACGTCCTCCAGGCTGAAACCCGGGGGCGCGCCGCCGGCCCTGTCCTCCCGGCGCTGTTCCTCCTGGATGCTGATCACGTCCGTGCCCATTTCCATGAACTGACGCAAAGTTTCGCGCTGGGCCATGGTGCCCATGGAGACCAGGGCGATCACCGAGCCGATGCCGATGACAATACCCAGCAGGGCCAACAGGGAGCGCTGCTTGGCCGCGGCCAGGGACCGGGCCGCCTCCCGCAGGCTGGCCTTGAGCATCATGGCGCGCCCCTCGCCTGGTCAGCGCTTTGCGCGACCTTCCCGTCCTTCATGCGCACCACCCTCCGGCACTGGGCCGCGATGTTCGGGTCGTGGGTGATCAGGATCGTGGTAATGTTCTTGTCGGAATTGAGTTCCAGAAACAGGTTCATGATGTCCTGCCCCACCCGGGTATCCAACGCGCCGGTGGGTTCGTCGGCCAGAATGATCGAGGGCGACCCGGCCAGGGCCCGGGCAATGGCCACCCGCTGCTGCTGTCCGCCGGAAAGCTCCGTGGGCTTGTGCCCGGCCCGCTCGTCCATGCCCACCTGGGCCAGCATTTCACGGGCAATGCGGTGCTGCTCGCGCTCGTTCAGGCCCCGGTAAATCAGAGGCAAACAGACATTTTCCAGGGCGGTCAGCCTGGACAGAAGGTTGAACTGCTGAAACACGAAGCCGATTTTTTTGTTGCGGATGGTGGACAATTCTTCATCCGTCAGGGAGGAGGTTTCGCGCCCTTCCAGCAGGTAGCGGCCCGAGGTGGGCTGATCCAGAAAGCCGATCACATTCATCAAGGTGGACTTGCCGCAGCCCGACGTGCCCATGATGGACACCAGCTCCCCGGCCTCCACCTCCAGGTTCACGCCCTTGAGCACCTCCACCTGGACCGGGCCCAAGGCAAACGACTTGCGGATGTTTTCCAGCTTGAACAGGCTCACCTCTCCCACTCCGCCAGGCGGTCCCCGGCCTGGACCCCGGAGACGATTTCCACCTCGCGCAAGGTGGTCATGCCGGTTTCCACCTCCCGCTCTTCGATCTCCCCGTCGGGTGTCGCCACCCGAACCAGGCTTCGCCCTCCCACCGAGCGGACCAGGCGCAATGGCGCCAGAAGCGCATTCGGGTTGTCGTGAACCTGGATTTCCAGATCGGAACTCATGCCCACGCGGATCATCTGCTCTGCTTCCGGCGTGAGTTCGGGAATGGTTATCTGGATGTCGAAGGTCGGAGCCTGATGGCTCGTGCCGCCGGTGGCCTGGGCCGAGATGTGCGCCACATGACCGCTCAGGATAACGCCCGGAAAGGCATCCCCCCGGGCCCTGACGGCCTGGCCCACGGACAGCCTGCCGATGTCCACTTCGTCCACCTTGCCCATCACCCGCAACCCTTCCAGATTGCCCAGGGCAAACAGGGACGCCCCGGACTGAACGCGCGAGCCCCGCTCCAGGGAAACCTTTTTGTCGTCCTCCACGCTGGGCCGGATAACCACGCCTGAAAAAGGCGCGCGGATTTCAGCCTGGGCCAGCTGCCCCTCCACCTCATCCAGCCTGGCCTGGGCGTTTTCCAACTCCATCCGGGCAATATTCAGGTTTTCCGGTCCGCCCTTGTGGCGTGTGGATTCCAGGTCTTCCCGGCTGGAAATCACGGACGTGACCGCGGATTCCACCTCATTCTTGCTTCTGTCCAGGGCATCGCCGGAGATAAGCCCCTTGGAAAACAACAGCTCGTCTTCTTCCAGCTTGCGACGTTTGGTTTCCAGATCAAACTCGGCGCGCTCCACGCTACGGCGGGCCTTGGCCATTTCCGTCCCAGAGTCCCAACCCAGCAGTTCCTCGTACTTCTGCCTGGCCTTGATCTGATTGCTCCTGGCCTCGCGCAGCTTGACCTCCAGCTCGGAGGAGTCCAGCAAAAGCAGCAGATCTCCTTGCTGAACCTTCTGGCCGAAAATGAAATGATTCTCCAGAATCCTGGCCTCGAACGGCGCTGTAACCACCACTTCTTCCACCGGCTGCAGGCGCCCGGACAGGGAAATGGCCGCGGCCAGCCTTTGGGGGGCCAACGTATGCACAGCCATGGCGTCCTGCCCGGAAACCGGCCCGGGCTCGGTGGTCGCGGTCATCCGTTTCAATCCGGAAAAAACCTGGAAATGATACAGCCCCAGGCCGACGAAAAACAGGATAATGCCCAGCGTGGCCGCCACGCGCACCACCTGGACCTTTTTCAGGGCCTGGGTCAGCTTGGTGTTGCTCTCCTCCAGGTCGCCGTAAGCCTTGGCCAGCTGACGGTTGTTCTCCCGTTCCTGTTCCTGAAGGGTCCTGATCTGGGTGATGTCCGAGAACACCACGATCACCCCGCAGGCTTCGTCGCCTTCCCGGCGCAGATAGGACGAGGTCACGGTCAAGGCTGCCCTGGCGCCGCCGGGACGGATGAATTCCACGGTGTCCCGACGGCCCACGCTTTTCTGGAGCACCGCATCCAGCACGACCTGGTTGAACTCGTCGTTCACCTCGTCCATGGCCAGAAAGACTTCGGCAAAGGTCTTCCCCAGGACCTGGTTCCGGTCCAGGCCGAGAACCTCCGCGGCTGCCGGATTGAACAAGGTGATCCGGCCCTGCAGGTCCAGGGCCATGACCCCGTCGCGCATGTTTTCCAGGATGTTCTGATGGAGATGGTCCGCCGGGTTCATGGGATGTCCTTTGTGGTATGACGGTCGAGCATCCACGTTTTGCCGCCGAGGTATTCCTCTTCCAGGTCAAAGCGATGATCCCTGAATTCAACGCCCCAGGTTTCCAGAGTTGTTGCCAACCGTCTGTCCAGGGTGGTCAGGGAGTTCTGGTAATCGATAATCGAATCGTTCAGGCGGTTCCTGGCGTTGCGCAGATTGTCCTGCTCCTGGATGAATTCCGTATTGGAAATCTGTCCCATGGCGTACTTCAATTCGCTGAACTGGTAATTCTGCTCCTGGAGTTCAAAGGTGCGCTGGGCCAGTTTCACCTGTTTCAGCCTGGATTCGACGTCCAGCACGGTCTTGCGCACTTCGCTCTCCAGATTTTCCTTGCTCGTCTGGACCTGCATTTCCGCCTCGCGCAAAGCCACCCGGGCCGCCAGCAAGGGCTGCTCCCGAATGTATTTGGGGTCGCCGTAGATGGGCAAGGGGATTCTCAGGACCGCCCCCACCCGCCATTCGTCCCGGCGAAAGCCCGGATCCGGATGGCGGTGATGCCAGCCGTCCCGATACGAACCTTCCAGGTCCAGCTCCCAGAGACGCTCGTTGAGGACGTCATCAACCTTCATCCGGGCCATCCTCAAAGTGTTCAGGGAGCCGAGATAGGTGGCGTCCCGCTCCAGGGCCAGGGCCAGACAGTCTTCGAGCACCGGAGTCAGGGGCTGCAGCTCAATGGGCTCCGTGGGCACGATGATTGTTCCGCTGTCCAGTTCCAGGCGGCGGGCCAAGGTCAACTGGGCCTCTTCCAGATTTTGCCTGGCGGTTTCCAGGTCCAGCTCCTTCTGGGCCAGATCAGCCTCGGCCCGCAGGCTTTCGCTGGCTGCGCGCCTGCCGGCGGCGATCATCACCCGGGTATCTTCCAAATGCTTGCGGGCCTTGTCCAGGCTGTCCCGGGCCAGATCCGTCCGCTGACTGGCCCGCATAACCCCACGGTAGGCCGCGATCACCCCGTCAATGGTGGAGATCACTCTGTCCCGCAAGGCGCGCACGTTGTTCTCCTCCTGGAGCGCGGCCCGGACCAGGGACGCGGTGTTGTAACGCATGCCGCCGCTCTTGAGCAACGGCTGGCGAACCCCCGCGGTCCAGCCCACCAAACCGGTCTCCTGGGTATTGTCGTCCCCCTGAAGCGTGTCATGGCGGCCCACGATCCGGTTTTCCCAATCCACGAATATTTCCATCCCCGTGGGGATCTTCTGGCTCACGGAAGTGATCACGCTGGCGCCTGCCGTGCGGCTTTGGGCATGCTCCGAATCCGGTCCCTGCGCGGCCCATCGGGTGGAACCCCCGGACGCCTCGGCATCCATGGTCGGGGCGATCTCCAGGTTGGGCAGAAACTTGGTCCGCTCCCGGCCCAGGTCGAAACGCTGCATAATCCTGCCCAGATAGGCGCTCTCAATGTCCCTGTTGCGACGCAGGGCCAAGTGTACGGCCTCGGTCAGGTTCAGCTCCATCACCTCGGGCAGGCCCGAAGCCTCGGGCAGATCCATCAGGTATGTATCAGCCTCAACATGGTCCCGGGCCTGCGCGAAAAGGGGAGGAAACACCACGGCATGCAGGGCGAGAAACAGTGAACAGGCCAGAAACAGGCCGAAAAAACCGTGATCGGCGAACAGTACGGCCCTGAGGCAAGGACAGGAGATGTTCGGCATTGCTGTAGGGCAATGAGCAGATATTCAGCCTGCCTGTCAAGCATTCTTGTAAAAATGCCGCATGCCCGGAATGATCATTGCCGAGCCGCCTTGTTGATGGTAAAAAAACTGCACCAACGTGGGCTTTCAGGTTGTCAGCCTTGAAAGACGCATGCCACAGGTATCTTCGCCGAGCAGCTCTTTGAGTCAGCCGGGCAATGTATTTTCGGCGTTGTCGGAAGCAATGACCACTCTTGTCCCAGACACCCCTTTTCAAGGATAACCGCATGCTCACTTTTGCCGAGGAAATCCTTCTGCTGGCCCTGGACGACCAGAAGGGCTCCATCAAGCCCCTGCCGGCCCAGGCCATGAAGTTCGCTTTGGCCGGGGCCCTGCTCATGGAACTGGCCATGCTCGACCGCATTGACACGGACTTGCAGACCCTGAAGGTCATCAATACGACCCCCACGGGCGACGCCCTGCTGGATGAGACCCTGATATTTCTGCAAACCCGGAGCAGAGAACAGAGCACGTCCTCCTGGCTGAACGAACTGGCCTGGCAAAGGACGGACCTGCAGGATCAGGTGTTGGATCGGCTGGTGGACAGGGGCGTGCTCAAGGTGGAGGACCGCAGGATTCTCTGGGTCTTTGCCGTGCGCCGTTACCCCGTGATGGACAACCGGGAGATCCAGGAAGTGTGCGCCCGGTTGCGGGAAGTGATCGCCAGCCATGCGATTCCCGACCCGCGGGACGCCGTGCTCATCGGACTGGTCAATGCCTGCCAGTTGTTCGATCATGTTTTCACGGAAGACGAACTGGCCCGGCTGCGTCCCCGCATCGACCAACTGGCCAAACTGGACCTGATCGGCCGGGAGGTGTCCCGCTCCATCGACGAAATCTCCATGGCCGTGGCCGCGTCCATGCCGGTGATGATGTAGGGTGCCCGGGGTTTGTTGTTCGGCAGCAAAAAGCGGTCACGAGTTCCGCCCGTGCTTCATCCACCCCCATGAAACGCAACAGCCTGCATTTGCCAAAGGATCAAAAAGCACCTATGCGGATTGACATGCACGAGTCCGCCCTGCTTCTGCGTTTGCTTTTTCTTCTGGTCGCGCTCTGCCTGCTCCCGGGCTGCGCGCCCAGGCTCCCGCCGCCCGGAGAGGTGCTGGATCTGCAGGCTCTGCCCCAGCAGGCCGGCCGCTATATCCCCGAGGGGATGAACGAAAAGATTGCCCTGCTTGAGAACAAGCAGCAGCACCTGGCCGCCCGTTTCCTGGAACGTCATTTCGCCCCTTGGGATGAGGACTTCGCGGTGCAAACCGACGACAGCGACCCGTTCTGGGGCTTGAAACGATACCGGGACAGGCCGGCCTACGGCGAGAACCTGCTGCCCCTGCCCGCAAAGTGGCTTAAGGAAATGGCCGGGCAAAGCGCCCAGGACCTTTACCCTTCCCTGGTCCAGCCCGCGGTGACCGTGGTCACCGCGTCCCTGCGGGTTTTGCCCACGCACAAGCCGGTATTCTCCGACCCCGCCGACGCGGGCGAAGGCTTTCCCTTTGACTCCATGCAGAATTCCCTGGTGCCCGCGGGCACGCCGGTGTTGGTGGTTCACGCCGCCCTGGACGGCTCGTGGTATCTGGTGAAGACCCCGCATGTCTCCGGCTGGGTGCGGCCCTGGGAAGTGGCCTGGGTGGACCAGGCCTTCATGGACGCCTTCCGGTCCGCGGACATGGTCGGATTCGTGCGCGACCACATAGCCGCGCTGACCAGCCAGGGGATGTTCGTCGTGCATGGCCGGGTGGGCATGCTGCTGCCGCGTTCCCCTGTCCCCCCGCCGCCGGGCATGGTCGCCGTGCTCGCGCCGTTGCGCCGCGCCGACGGCTGGGCCGAACTGGAAAGCGCCCTGGTCCCGGAAACCTCTGTCCAGCCCTGGCCCCTGACTTGGACGCGAACCAATTTCTCCCGCGTGCTGGACGCCCTGCTGGATCAACCCTACGGCTGGGGCGGCATGTTCGAAAACCGGGACTGCTCGGCCCTGGTCCAGGACGTCTATGCCCTGTTCGGCCTGGCCATGCCCCGGAATTCCCGGGCCCAGGCCCGGGCCGGCCAGGTCATCGCCCTGGAGGGACTTACCGCTGCGGAAAAGGAAAAGCGCATCCAGGAACAGGGCGTGCCCCTGTTGACCATCGTCAACATGCCCGGCCACGTCATGCTCTATCTGGGCTTGGATCCGGCCTCGGGGCGGCCCGTGGTCCTTCACGCCATGTGGGGACTGCGCACCAAGCCGCCGGGCATGCGGGACGTTCCCACGGCCACGCCCGGCCGGTGGGTTATCGGCAGGACAGTGATCACCACCCTGACGCCGGGAGCTGAACTTGCCAACCTGATCCGGCCCCAGGGTCTTCTTGTGGAGCGGGTTTCCAGCATGACCATTCTGGGAGAATGACAAACTCATCATGCAATCCCTGCGCGAACTGTATCGCTACGGCATGGGTCCCTCCAGCAGCCACGCCATGGGGCCGCTGTTAGCCGCTGAAACATTCCGGGACCGCAATCCCCAGGCCCGTCGCGTGCGGGTCACGCTCTACGGCAGTCTGAGTCTCACGGGCCGGGGGCATCTCACGGACAAAGCCGTGGCCGAAGGCCTGAAACCCCTGGAGTGCGAGGTGGTCTGGAGCCGGGAATCCTTGCCCTTTCATCCCAACGGCATGCTTTTCGAAGGCCTGGACCAAACCGGCCGGTCCGTCGGAAAATGGACCGTGTTCAGCATCGGCGGAGGGGAACTGCGCGAGGAAGGGAAGGCCGCAGCAAAAGCCGCGGATGTCTACGCTCACGATTTTATGGCTGAAATGCTGGACTGGGCCCACCGCAGCGGCAGGCCCCTGTGGGCCCTGGTCGAGGAGACCGAAGGCAATGCCATCTGGGATCATCTGGCTTTTGTCTGGGATAAAATGCAGCAGTCTCTCCAGACCGGCCTGAAGACCGAAGGCGCCCTGCCCGGCGGACTGAATTTGCAGCGCAAGGCATACAGCTTCCTGATCCGGGCCAAACAGCTGCGCAAAAGCATAAACCGCACCGGTCTGCTTTCGTCCTACGCTTTGGCGGTCTCGGAACACAACGCCGCCGGAGGATTCGTGATCACCGCGCCCACCTGCGGATCCTGCGGGGTTTTGCCGGCCGTGCTCAAGTACCTGCAAAAGGACATGGGCCTGGACGATACGGCCATCCACAAGGCCCTGGCCACGGCCGGCCTGGTGGGCAACGTGGTCAAGAAAAACGCCTCCATCTCCGGCGCGGAAGTGGGCTGTCAGGGGGAAGTGGGAGCGGCCTGCGCCATGGCCGCTGCCGCCGCGGCCCAACTCATCGGCGGCACCCCCCAGCAGGTGGAGTATGCCGCGGAAATGGGTCTGGAACACCATTTGGGGCTGACCTGCGACCCGATTCTGGGACTGGTCCAAATACCCTGCATCGAGCGCAATGCCTTTGCGGCCATTCGCGCCCTGGCCGCGGCTGAGTACGCCCTGCTTTCGGACGGCCGGCATTTGATCAGCTTCGATCAGGTGGTGGAAGCCATGCAGCAGACCGGCCACGACCTGCCTCAGCTTTACCGGGAAACGGCCCAAGGTGGTTTGGCCAAGGTCTTTCAAGGGACCGGCCGCACACCTTGATTGGCTCGACGACCACCGCCCCGGACACCATTGCATGCCCCCTGTCCAAACACCCTGCTCGCCTCCCCCGGCCATGGTCGACCCGCACCCACGCCTGATCCTGCACGTGGACATGGACGCTTTTTTCGCCTCGGTGGAACAGCTGGACCACCCGGAACTGCGCGGCAAGCCGGTGATCGTCGGCGGCGGCGAACGCGGCGTGGTTTGCGCGTGCAGCTATGAAGCGCGGGCCTTTGGCGTGCACTCGGCCATGCCCTCGGCCCGGGCCAGAAGGCTCTGCCCCCAGGGCGTGTTCCTCCCGGTGCGCGGCCGTCGCTATGCCCAAGCTTCACGCCAGGTAATGGCCGTCCTGGAAAACTTCTCTCCGGTGGTGGAACAGGCCTCGGTGGATGAGGCCTTTCTCGACGTCAGCGGCCAGGAGCGGATATTCGGCCCGCCTGAAGAACTGGGCGCCGCCGTGAAACAGACCGTGCTCGAGGCCGCGGGACTGACCTGCTCCGTGGGCATGGCCCCGGTCAAATTCCTGGCCAAGATCGCCTCGGACCAGAACAAGCCGGACGGCTTGTTCATCATCCGGCCCGAGGAGGTCCAGGCCTTCCTGGCCGCGCTGCCCGTTGCCAAGATTCCCGGCGTGGGGCCGCAAACAGCACAGCGCTTGGCCGCCTTGGGCGTACGCAAGGCGGAAGACGTGCTGCGCTTTCCAAAGCAATTCTGGCAAAACCGCTTCGGCAAATGGGGGGATCTGCTCCACGACCGGGCCAGGGGCATTGACCCCAGGCCCGTGGTCAGGGAACACGAGGCCAAGAGCGAGGGCGCGGAAAACACCTTGGCCGCGGACTGCGGGGACCGGGAGGAACTGAAACGCTGGCTCCTGGACCAGGCCGAGCGCGTGGGCCGGCGTCTGCGCCGGCACGGCCGCATGGGCCGCACCGTGACCCTGAAGGTCAAATTCAATGACTTCCAGACCATCACCCGCAGCAAGACCCTGCCCGGGGCCACCCATTCCACCCGGATGATCTTTGATACCGCGGCCGCGCTTTTGGACGCGGAGAAACTGCCGCGCCAGGTGCGGCTGATCGGGCTGAGCGTATCCAATTTCGCACGCCGGGCCAATCGTCTTTCCCTGTTTCAGGAACCCAATGCCCGGCGTGACCGGGAACTGGACAAGGCCCTGGATGCCATCCGGGACAAATACGGGACCGGCGCCCTGGTCCGGGGAAGGGGTTTTCAGGCCTTGAAAAATGACTGACGCGAGGCAGGCCCCGGCACAACCGGTGTCTTCCTCTTGACATTTTATAAAGATTCATTATCAAGTAAAAATAATTCTTTTGAGAGAAAAATTCCGATGAACATCATGCCTGAAAATACGGACGTCACGCAGCGGGTCGAGAAGATGCTGGCCAGGCTCAAGGAGCGGGATTTCAGGATCACGCCCCAGCGTTTGGCCGTGCTCCATGTACTGGCCGAAAGCGAGGACCATCCCTCGGTGGAACAGATTTTCGAGCGGGTCAAGACCTCCTTTCCCACCACGAGCATCGCCACCATCTACAAGACGATCTCCCTGCTCAGGGAACTTGGCGAGGTCCTGGAACTGGGCTTTCCGGACGGAAGCAACCGCTACGACGGAAGAAGGCCCTTTCCCCATGCTCATGTGATCTGCACCAAGTGCAAAAAGGTCCTGGATCCCGAACTGAACAGTCTGCGGGACCTGACCCAGGAAGTGGCCGCGGAAACCGGCTTTGCCGTGACCACGCACCGACTTGATTTTTTTGGTCTTTGTCAAGATTGTCAACAAAACAAAAAAACCTGAATCCCACAACAACCTGGACGCACCACCCCGTAAAAACGCTCACCCGAAATCAAACAAGGAGGTTTTATGCGCAAGGCACCAAAACTGACCACCAATGCCGGGGCTCCGGTGGCGGACAATCAGAACGTGATGACCGCCGGCCCTCGCGGGCCTCAACTTCTGCAGGATGTCTGGTTTTTGGAAAAACTGGCCCATTTCGACCGGGAGGTGATTCCGGAACGGAGGATGCACGCCAAGGGCTCCGGCGCTTACGGGACCTTTACCGTGACGAAGAACATCACCAAGTACACCCGCGCCAATATCTTTTCCAAGGTGGGCAAGAAGACGGAACTCTTCCTGCGTTTTTCCACCGTGGCCGGAGAACGCGGGGCCGCGGACGCCGAGCGCGACATCCGCGGTTTTGCGATCAAATTCTACACCGAGGAGGGCAACTGGGACCTGGTGGGCAACAATACCCCGGTCTTCTTCATGCGCGACCCCCTCAAGTTCCCGGACCTGAACCACGTGGTCAAGCGCGACCCGCGGACCAATCTGCGCAGCGCCAAGAACAACTGGGACTTCTGGACCTCCCTGCCCGAGGCCCTGCACCAGGTCACCGTGGTCATGAGCGACCGGGGCATCCCGGCCACCTACCGTCACATGCACGGTTTCGGCAGTCATACCTTCAGCTTCATCAATGCCAAGAACAAGCGCTTCTGGTGCAAGTTCCACCTGAAATCCCAGCAGGGCATCAAGAACCTGACCGATGCCGAAGCCGAGGCCGTCATCGGCAAGTGCCGCGAGAGCCATCAGCGCGACCTGTACGATTCCATTGAAAAGGGCGATTTTCCGCGCTGGACCATGTATGTCCAGGTGATGACCGAGGAGCAGGCCGCCAAGCTGCCCTACAACCCCTTTGACCTGACCAAGGTCTGGTACCACGGCGATGCGCCGCTGATCGAGGTGGGGGTGCTGGAACTGAACCGCAACCCGGAAAACTATTTCGCCGAAGTGGAGCAGGCCGCGTTCAACCCGGCCAACGTGGTCCCGGGCATCGGCTTTTCCCCGGACAAGATGCTCCAGGGCCGGCTCTTTTCCTACGGCGACGCCCAGCGCTACCGGCTCGGGGTGAACCACCACCTGATTCCGGTGAACAAGGCCCGCTGCCCGTTCCACAGTTACCACCGGGACGGCCAGATGCGGGTGGACGGCAACTACGGCTCCACCCTGGGCTACGAGCCCAACAGTTACGGCCAGTGGCAGGAACAGCCGGAATACAAGGAACCGCCCCTGGCTCTGAGCGGCGCGGCGGATCATTGGAACGCCCGCGAGGACGACGACGACTATTTCACCCAGCCGGGCAAGCTGTTTCGCCTGATGTCCAAGAAGCAGCAGGAGGCCCTGTTCGGCAATACGGCCAGGGCCATGGGCGATGCGCCGGAAATGATCAAGATCCGGCACATCGGCAATTGCATGAAGGCCGATAAGGACTACGGCAAGGGCGTGGCCAAGGCCCTGGGCATCCCCCTGAACAAGATCCCGAAATAGACAGTGCCGGCAAAAAACCGGCCCAAAAAAACAGGCCGGGCATCGTGTCATCCACGATGCCCGGCCTGGATCATGCTTGGCCTCAATGCTTCACACGAACGTCAATGCGCCGCTTTCACGGACCGCGAAACCCGAATCACTTCCTGATGCCGAACCTTTTGCGCAAGGCGAACAGACCGGCCAGGCCGATGCCCAGCAGGGCCACGGTACCGGGCTCGGGTACGGGAGCGCCGCTTTGGAACATGACCTGTTCATTGTCGCTCCAAAAGCTATAGGTGGCTGTCTGTCCGAACATGGCCGCTGCATATGTGCCGCTGTTATTCCACCCCACTCCACTGCCTGTATTGCTCGTTGACGACAGGGCCAAGTCGAAATACATCCAGAACGTATCCCCGACCAGGGCGTTAATGGTAAGGGTATCAGTATAATTCAGGGTGTACAGTCCAGCAGTGCCGGTGGATGCAAGCAGCGAGTCCGACCAGGCGCCCGTGGCTGTGGGTGTATAAAACACCCCCTGATCGCCCCAGCCGGATTCAACCCTGGCCACACCATACCTGGAGTCCTCCACATCCCCGTCATTGTTGTAGATGGTCGTCAACCCCGAGACTCGGACAAAAGATGATAAATCTTGAATTTCTTCAATTATTTGCAAATTTCCGCTGTAATGCAAATCTATGTAGTCAGTCCTGAAAAACACAGCAACACTCTAAAAACATTTGACATTTCATCGTCTTTACTGTAACATTTTCGACCAGTTCATGCAGTAAAACTGTAAAAATCCGGTCGAAAAATTACTGAAC
>DSBL01000038.1 GCA_011049455.1 Desulfonatronum sp.
ATATCCAATGAAAAACATTTCCCTCGATGAATAAGCTTTATGCATCTTCCGATTTTTGGGATGATGTGTCAGAAGAATCTGTTTCTGATTTCACTGCCTTGGTAAATTCTATCATGGCCAAAGGCGCCGCATCGCCGGGTCTGGGCAGTCCCAGTTTAAAGGTCCGAGTATACCCTCCGGGAACCCCTTGATAGGACGGAGCAATCTCATCAAATAGTTTTTTGACCAAAATATGGTTTCCCAACACTTGGTAGGCCTGTCTGCGGGCGTGCAAATCATTGCGCAAGGCAATTGTCACCAGCTTTTCAACAACGCCTCGCAACTCCTTAGCCTTGGCTTCTGTCGTGCGGATGCTCCCGTGGGTGATCAAGGCCCTGGTCATGTTCTGAAACATTGCCTTGCGGTGGGCGGGCTTCCGGTTAAACTTTCTACCGCTCTTCTTGTGTCTCATTGATCTGATCCCTCTTCATCCATTTCTGGTATTTCTCATCAAAGTTGGGGATGGCCGCGCCAAAATCAAAACCAAGCTTGTTGATTACGCGACGAATTTCCTCCAACGATTTGCGCCCAAAATTTCGTGTTTCAAGGATTTCATTTTCTGTTTTTTGGATAAGCTCACCGAAAATGGAAATCCCTGCGCTTTTCAAACAATTGGTAGCCCGCACGGAAAGTTCAAGATCATCTATAGACTTGAACAAAACCGGATCGACATCTTGCACGTTAAATGATGACGATCCTTCATCCGTATCGCTGTCATCAAAACTGATGAAAACCGTCAACTGATCCTTCAAAATCTTCGCGGCATAGGCAATAGCCTCTTCAGGCCGTATGGAACCGTCAGTCCAAACCTCCATGATCAATTTGTCATAATTGGTCATCTGACCTACACGCGCCTGCTCTATGCTGTAGGCGGTCTTTGTGATGGGAGAAAAATTGGCGTCCAGGGTTATTAAACCGATTTCTTCTTCCAGACCTTCATGCATCTCAGCAGGAATGTACCCCTTCCCCATGCGGACTTCTAAATCAATTTTCAAGTCAACATCATCGGTCAGGGTGGCGATCAGTTGATCAGGATTGACAATCGAAACTCGCTGATTTCCCTTGATGGCCGCGGCGGTAACCTGTCCTTTGTTCTTGGTCTTCAACTCCAACCGCTGCGGTTCATCCGTTGTCATGGTCAGCCGAACTTGTTTAAGGTTCAAAATAATGTCCGTAACATCTTCCAAAACACCTGGAATGGTCGTGAACTCGTGCTGCACCCCCTCGATGCGGGCCGCGACAATTGCTGCGCCTTGCATCGATGAAAGGAGCACCCGTCGAAGAGCATTACCGATGGTTGTGCCAAAGCCCCTCTCCAACGGCTCGCATATAAACTTGCCGTAGGTGGCTGAGGATCTCTTGTCGCGAACCAACTGCTCAGGTTTGACCAGTTGCATCCAGTTGCGCGTATTAAGCAATTTGTCGCCTTTACGAATAAACATTCTGTGCACCTACAAAAATTATTTTGAATAGAGCTCCACAACAAGCTGCTCATTGATCTGAAAAGAGATGTCATCTCGAGTTGGAATGGCAACGATCTTGCCTTTGTGTTGCGGTCCTTCCACCTCCATCCAGGCCGGCGTTCCCCTGCGGGCTATGACTTGTTGGGCCTCTTGAATGACGGGGACCTGCTTGCTGGTTTCGTGGACAACAACCTCATCGCCAACGCGCACGCGCAACGAAGGAATGTTCACCTTGTGTCCGTTCAACGTAAAATGTCCGTGACGGATAAGCTGACGGGCCTGATCACGCGAGTTAGCGAAACCCATTCGATAAACGACATTGTCCAGACGTGTTTCCAAAAGGATGAGTAAATTTGTTCCGGTCACGCCTTTCTGCTTATCAGCCTTAAAAAAATAATTCCTGAAAGGACGTTCCAGTAATCCAAAGGTACGTCGAAGTTTTTGCTTTTCACGCAACTGCAAGGCGTAGTCGCTGAACTTTTTTCGAGCACGACCATGATCGCCTGGAGCATATGACCGCCGCTCAAAAGCGCATTTATCCGTGAAACAACGGTCTCCCTTGAGAAACAGCTTGGCGCCCTCACGACGACACAGTCTGCATTTTGCTTCCGTATATCTGGCCAAAATAAGTATCCTCCGGTCTCTAAATTAAACTCTTCTGCGTTTTGGCGGACGGCAACCATTATGCGGAATCGGGGTAATGTCTCGGATGTAGGTCACTTGAAAACCAACTCTGTTGATGGCCCGCATGGCAGCCTCCCTACCGGAACCGGGGCCTTTCACCAAAACACCAACCGTCCGCATTCCTTGCTCCTGAGCCTTTCGCGCGGCATTCTCTGCTGCCAGCTGGGCAGCAAACGGCGTGCTTTTCCGTGACCCCTTAAAACCTGCCATTCCGGAGCTCGCCCAACTGACGACGTTTCCTTTCTGGTCAGTAAAGGAGATAATGGTGTTATTGAAACTGGCTTGAATATGGGCGATCCCCACGGGGATGTTTTTCTTTTCCTTCCGCTTTCCTGTCTTCCGAGGCGGTCTTGCCATGATGTAATCTGCTCCTGTCAATAATTGGTTTTTTGAATCCTCTGCTCATCAGCGCGTCAATAATACGTCCAAATATTATTTTTTCCTTTTCCCAACAATCGACCGCCTCGGCCCCTTTCTGGAACGCGCATTGGAGTGAGTGCTCTGCCCGCGCACCGGAAGCCCGCGGCGATGACGCAGACCGCGATAGCAACCGATGTCCATCAGGCGTTTGATATTGCTGGTGACATCGCGTCGCAAATCGCCCTCAACCTTGTGATGGGATTCAATCTCCTTGCGGATGTCATTGATCTCGTCAGCTGATAGGTCGTCTGTCTTTTTTGTCCAGTCAATGCTTGTCTCATCCAGAACCTTCAAAGCGGTTGCGCGTCCTATGCCGTAAATATAGGTCAGTGCAACATCCATGCGTTTATTTTTTGGCAAATCCACACCTGCAATTCGTGCCACTGTTTTCCTCCCTATCCTTGTCGTTGCTTGTGTCGAGGATTATCGCAAATAACACGTAAAATGCCATTGCGTCGAATGATCTGACACTTGTCGCATATCTTTTTTACTGATGGCTTGACTTTCATGATCTGCTCCCAATTATTTCAATATGTATGTTATCCGGCCGTGTGTGAGATCATAGGGCGACACCTCTATCCGAACATTGTCGCTTGGCAAAAGTCTGATAAATGCATCCTCATTTTTCCGGAAATATGTGCCAGCAAGTATCACACGCTCCACATGAAACATGGCGTTCGGCAATGCCTCCACGATTGTGCCCTCGGACTCAATGGCTTCTTCCTTGTCCATGCTCCGGGTGACTCCTGCTCAGTATTTCCGGACCATTGGAAGTGATGGCCACCGTATGCTCAAAGTGCGCCGCCAAACTGTGATCCTTGGTCACCGCAGTCCAGCGGTCCGCAAGAATCTCAACTTCATCTCGACCGGCCGTTACCATGGGCTCGATAGCCAGCACCATTCCTGGTTTCAAGGGAATGTCCGTGTATCGTTGCGGTACAAAATTTGGTATTTCCGGTTTTTCATGCAAACTACGACCAATGCCGTGGCCGACAAAACGCTTCACCACGGAACATCCTTGTTTTTCAACATATCCTTGTATGGCCCGGGAAATGTCATATAGATTGTTGCCGATCATCATCGTTTCAATTCCGATTTGCAAAGCATTACGCGTCACGTCCAGCAAGTTTTGGGTTGATTCATCAATACTGCCCACAGCGATCGTTCGCGCCGAGTCTCCATAAAAACCCTTGTAAACCACTCCAAAATCAATACTGACTATATCCCCTTCAACAAGCATACGATCGGAAGGAAATCCATGGACGACCTGGTCGTTTACCGAACAACAAACTGCAAAAGGAAATCCACGATATCCCTTAAATGCCGGCTTGGCGTCAAAACGGTCACACAGCGACAAAGCAGTTTGTTCAAGCTCAATGGTTTGAATTCCGGGACGAATTTGCTCCTCCAAGGCGTCAAGTATAATGGAAACTCTTCTGTTGGCTTCGCGTAATACGTTGATTTCCTTTTCGTTCTTCAGAAAAATTCCCAAAAACTTCTTCACGCCTAACGCCTGCCTTTAATCCGTGTCTTTTGCATCAGTCCCTCATACTGATGGGTGATGAGATAGGAATCCACCTTGCTCATGGTGTCCATGGCCACGACAACAGCGATCAGTACTCCCGTCCCTCCAAAGTAAAAAGGCACGTTGAATTGCGAAATTAAGACCATAGGCAACACACAGATCGCGGAAATGTATAAAGAACCCCATAAAGTAATCCTTGTCAGCACTTTGTCAATATACTCTCTCGTGCGCAGACCAGGACGAATCCCAGGAATAAAACCTCCTTGCTTCCGAATGTTCTCGGCAATATCCTTGGGGTCGAAAATGATAGCGGTGTAGAAATAACAAAAAAAGATGATCAGCGCGACAAAAACGACGTTGTATAACACTGTTGAGGGGTCAAACATGGCTGAAAACCTGCTCAGCCAATCCGACTGTGAGAATGTCGCCAAGGTTGCCGGAAACATCAAAATCGACGAGGCGAAGATTGGAGGAATAACGCCAGCGGTATTGATTTTCAAGGGAAGATGGGTTGTCTGCCCCCCGTACATTTTGCGACCAAGCATCCTCTTCGCGTATTGGATCGGTATCCTGCGCTGGCCGCGCTCCATGAAGACGATGAAGACCAACACTCCGGCGACAAGAATGGCCAGCAAAAGAGCGACGAACAGACTGATTTGACCGGCGCCCATGAGTCGAAAGGTATTGATGATGGCGCCTGGCAGCTGTGCGACGATTCCCGCAAAAATAATCAAAGATATGCCGTTGCCGATCCCGTATTCCGTAATTTGTTCTCCCAGCCACATTAAAAGCACTGTCCCGGAAACAAGGGTCATGATCGTCGTTGCTCGAAATGCCCAGCCAGCAGCCATGACAACGGGGACCCCTGTCGGGCTGCTCATATTCTCGATGCCGATGGCGATGCCAAAACCCTGAATGGCAGCGATGAGGACAGTACCGTATCTGGTGTACTGGGTGATTTTCTTTCTCCCGGCGGCGCCCTCCTCCTTGCTCAAACGCTTCAATTCAGGGCTGACAACGGTGAGCAACTGAATAATGATCGAAGCGGAAATATAGGGCATGATTCCCAGGGCGAATATGGAAAGATTGCTTAATCCGCCGCCGGCGAACATGTCGAAAAGGCCGAACAAAGTGCTTTTCATGCTGGCAAAAAAATCAGACATGGCTTGCGAATCGACCCCGGGTACGGGGATATGAATCCCCACCCGACAAGTGGCCAACAGCAAAAAGGTGAAGAGGACCTTGCGTTTGAGTTCCGCAAGGCCTCCACTTTTACTCGTTGTCTGCTGCACGCAATGTCCCTTCCATGGGCATCGGCTGACCACCGGCTTGGCGAATCATTTCCGCCGCCTGCTTGCTGAATCGATGCGCCTGTATCACAACCGGGCGGGAAATCCCGCCGCGAGCCAAAATTTTGATGGGCAGTCCCTTTTTGCCGAATCCGGCGGCATAGATCTGCTCAAGTGTAATATCGCTGGAGTCCGGCAGAGCATCCATCAGTCGGTCGAGATTGACCGCCGCGTAAACAACACGGAATGGGTTCTTGAAGCCTCCCTTGGGCAGCCTTCGCTGTAGCGGCATTTGGCCGCCTTCAAAGCCGGGGGAAATGGACGCTCCGCTGCGTGATTTCTGTCCCTTGTTGCCTTTTCCTGCAGTGCAACCAAGACCACTGCCAGAACCTCGGCCGACTCTCTTGCGGGATTTTCGCTCTTCATAAAACGGATACAGTTCGTGGAGCCTCATGATATCCTTCCGTATTCTTTTCACCTTAATATTATTATAAAAAAAACATTAATCACCACAACGCAATCACAAATGACAGAGGATCAAGGCTTTTATTTTTGCAGAACAACTGCCTGACCGCGCAAAGAACTGACCTGCTCGGCGGAACGCAGGGACGTCAAGCCCTGCACGGTTGCCTTCAGAACATTGTGCGGATTGTTCGTACCAATGGCTTTGGTCAGGATATCGCTTACTCCGGCAGCCTCCATGACGGCCCGCACGGGGCCTCCCGCAATGATGCCCGTTCCTTTGGATGCGGGCTTGAGAACAACGCGCCCCGCACCATATTGTCCTTGGACCTTATAAGGCACGGTGCCGTCCACGAGGTTGACTTTTTGCATTGTTTTTCTGGCTTTTTCTGTTGCCTTGCGAATTGCTTCCGGCACCTCGTTGGCTTTGCCGAGGCCGTATCCCACGGAATCCTTACCGTTGCCGACAACGACCAGGGCACTGAAACTGAATCGGCGTCCGCCCTTTACGACCTTGGCCACACGGTTCAAGTAAACAATCTTCTCAATGAATCCAAGCTGCGTCTGTTCCATGAACATCCTCTTTAAAATTGAAGACCGCCCTCACGGGCGCCGTCTGCCAGGGCCTTGACCCTGCCATGATACATGTAGCCGTTGCGATCGAAAATCACCTGCTCAACCTGCTTCTCCTTGGCCCGATCGGCAAGCATGCGGCCAACTTGCATCGCCACATCCCGGTTCAGCTTTACTGAATCTGAGGACTTGCTTAAGGCGAGCGAGGAAGCCGAAGCCAATGTTCTCCCGACCTTGTCATCCACAATTTGCGCATAAATAAACTTGTTGGAACGAAAAACCACCAATCGCGGCCGCAGGGCTGATCCGGAAATTTTTTTTCGAATCCTTTGCTTGCGGCGCATTCTGGCCTGTGACTTGGAGACTCTCATGGCTGAAACCTATTTTTTCCCGGTTTTACCTGCCTTGCGGCGAATTATTTCATCAGAGTACTTGATGCCCTTTCCCTTGAACGGTTCTGGCGGTCTGACACGACGTATCCGCGCGGCAACTTCACCAAGCTGTTCCTTGTCAATCCCCGTCAAGATCAACTTGTTTCCCTCGGCCTTGGCCTCCATGCCGGCAGGCAGGATGTATTCAACAGGATGGGAAAAGCCGACGTTCAAAGTCACTTTCAATCCTTCAACAGCAACCTTATACCCAACGCCTACAATTTCCAGTGTCTTAGAAAAACCCTCGGTGACTCCCTGAACTGTATTCGCCAGAAGAGTTCTGCGAAGCCCGAACTGCTCCCGAGCAATTCTGGAATCATCCGCTCGTGCCAAATGAACGTGATTATCCTTTAGTTCATAGCGGATTTTGGAATGCACCGGAGTTTTCAACTCCCCCTTGGGGCCTTTGACTGCAATGCAATCATCCAGGAGGCGGATTTCAACACCCTTGGGGATGGGTACGGGATTTTTTCCAATACGCGACATTTCTCAATCTCCTTACCAAATTTCGCAAAGCAGTTCGCCGCCGACTTTTTCGGCCTTGGCTTGGCGACCCTCTAAAACACCCTTGGGTGTTGAAAGAATGGCAATACCCAGTCCGTTCTGGACAGCCGGGATGTCGTCGCAGCCGACATAAATTCTCAACCCCGGCTTGCTCACCTTTCGTGAACCGGCAAGAGAACCCTTGGAGGAAACATATTTCAAGGAAACACGGATATTCCGATCTTCCTCGACATAGTCTTGAATAAAACCGTGCTCCTTGAGAATGGCCGCGATGGATTCCTTCATTCGCGAGGCAGGAATGAGGACGTCCTTGTGCAATGCCTTTTGCGCATTGCGGATACGTGCAAGCATGTCTGAAATAGGGTCGCTGAGCAGCATGGGTTCGTCCTTGTTTACCAACTGGATTTTCTTACCCCAGGCAACTCACCGGCCAGGGACATGTTCCGAAAACAGATTCTACATATGCCAAAATGACGCAAAAAAGCTCTCGCCCTTCCGCAAAGAGGGCAACGATTATAGGCCCGTGTTGAAAATTTGGGTTTTCGACTGGCCTTGATCTTAAGTGCTGTGCGAGCCAAGGGTTCTCCTCCTAAAGTTATTTTCGAAAGGGCATGCCCAAAAGTTGCAGAAGGCTTTTGCCTTCCTTGTCCGTGGAAGCGGTCGTGACGATAGTGATGTTCATGCCTTTGACGCGATCCACGCGATCCATATTGATTTCAGGAAAAATTGTGTGCTCCTTGATCCCCAAAGTAAAATTTCCTCTGCCGTCGAAGCCCCTGTCCGGAATCCCACGAAAATCTCTTACTCGAGGCAACGCAAAAGACACAAGCTTATCGTAAAAGTCCCACATTCTTTCCCGGCGCAAGGTCACCCGACACCCTACAGGCATTCCCTCCCGAAGCTTGAACGCGGCTATGGACTTTTTGGCCCGCGTAACCACCGCTTTTTGTCCTGCGATCTGCGTCAACTCCGTGACAGCGTCCTCAATAAGCTTGTTGTTCTGAGACGCTTCGCCGAGTCCAACATTCAAGCTTATGCTTTGCAGCCTGGGGATCTCCATGGGAGATGAATACCCGAACTCCTTCATCAACGACGGAGCAACCTTCGTGTGATATATTTCCTTCAACCTGGCCATGATCCACCTTGTCTACTTGAAAATCTCGTTACACTTTTTACAAAAACGAACTTTTTTGTCAGAATCGATGATCTTGAAACCAATACGCGTTGGCTTTGCACAACTGTCGCAAACAACAGCAATGTTGGAAAGGTGAAGCGGGCTTTCCATTTCCTTGATGCCGCCGGCCTCGCCTTTATACGGATTGCCTTTGCTGTGTCGCTTGACCTTGTTCACTCCTTCCACAAGCACTCGCTGGGTCTTGGGATAAAGTTTCAGCACCTTGCCGATTTTTCCCTTTTCCCTGCCGACAATGACCATTACTTTGTCGTTTTTATGTATTTTTGAATTTTTCATTTCTATTCCTTAAAGCACTTCTGGAGCGAGAGATACAATTTTCATAAAATTCTTGGATCGCAACTCACGCGCTACAGGTCCAAAAATTCTTGTTCCCACCGGCTCGTTCTGCTTGTTCAGCAATACGGCTGAATTTGTATCGAAACGGATGAATGAACCGTCAGGCCGATTCACTTCCTTCTTTGTTCGAACAATCACCGCTCGCATCACCTCGCCTTTCTTGATCTTGGAATGTGGAATAGCTTCCTTAACCGAGACGACGATCACATCGCCCACGGATGCATATCTGCGCTGGTTACCGCCGATCACTTTAACGCAGAACAGCTTCTTGGCGCCTGAATTATCCGCCACGTCGAGGAGTGTCTGAACTTGAATCATTATAGCACCCTAAGCTGCCTTTTGTATGACTTTTTTAAGGGACCAAAACTTGTGTTTACTCAATGGTCTGCTTTGGATAATTTCAACAGTATCACCAATGCCGCATTGATTTGTTTCATCATGAGCCAAAAATTTCTTGCGGCGGCGGATATACTTCTTGAAAAGAGGGTGCTTTTCAAGCTTGTTTACAGACACTGTAATTGTTTTATCTGCCTTGTTGCTTAAAACCACACCGATTTCAGAACGTTTTGATTTCTTCACGTTGACCTGGCTCATGACTTCACACCCTGCTGTTCCTGCATAACCGTCAAAATCCTCGCGACCGTGCGCCGCACAAAAGATAATCGCTGCGTATTCTCCAGCTGCGCGGTTTTGTGTTGAAAACGAAGATTGAAAAGCTCCTTGCGAAACTCGAACAACTTGTTTTTGAGTTCATCAGAAGATAACTCGCGAAGCTCCTTGGTATTCATTGATCTCTTACGCCTCCCTCAACACAATGCTGGTTCGGATCGGCAATTTATAAGCGGCCAAACGCAATGCTTCCGAAGCAAGATCCAGGCTGACGCCTTTGATCTCATAGAGGATGCGGCCTCGCCGTACAGGAGCGCACCAGCCAACAGGTGCGCCTTTCCCCTTGCCTTGACGTGTTTCAGCAGGCTTGGCGGTAACGGGCTTATCCGGAAAAACACGAATCCATACCTTCCCGCCGCGCTTGATATGACGCATCATGGCTATGCGGGCGGATTCGATCTGCTGATTCGTCAACTTACCCGGTTCCAGGGCTTTCAGTCCGATGTCGCCGAAAACCACGGAACTTCCGCGGACAGCCATGCCCTTGATCCGCCCTTTTTGTTGCTTGCGGAATTTAACCTTTTTGGGACTCAACATTACTGAATCACCTCGTCAAGAATTTCACCTTTGAAAATCCATACCTTCACTCCGATTACCCCGTAGGTTGTTCGAGCGATGGCAAACCCATAATCAATATCTGCGCGAAGTGTATGCAGGGGAACACGACCGTCACGGTACCATTCGCTACGCGCTATTTCCGCGCCGGCGAGGCGTCCTGCAACGTTGATCTTGATCCCTTCAGCTCCAAATTTTCTGGAAAGACCAACAGTTCGCTTCATTGCTCTGCGAAAGGCCACCCTGCGTTCCAGTTGCAAGGCGACATTCTCGGCTACCAGTTGAGCATCCGTTTCTGGACGTCGAATTTCGACAACTTCCAGGGCAAAGTCTTTCTGAAATCGCTTCTTCAACGTCGCTCTCAGATTTTCAATTTCAACGCCTTTGCGGCCGATGACGATACCGGGCCGTGCTGTAAAGAGAATCAACCGGATTTTGCTTGCGGCTCGTTCAATTTCGATCTTGGAAATGCCGGCATGATACAAATTCTTCTTCAAAAAGGTGCGAATTTGCTTGTCCTCATGGACATACGCTGCATAATCCTTCTTGCTGAACCATCTGGACTGCCAGTTCTTGGTGTACCCAAGACGGAAACCGATGGGATGCGTCTTCTGGCCCAATTCTCTATCCTCCTAAGATTCCTCGACAATGACCGTGATATGACTTGTCCGTTTTAAGACCCGATACGCGCGCCCCATGGCCCGAGGACGAATCCTTTTCCATGAAGGACCATCATTGATGATGATGTTCTTCACATAAAGCGTGTCCACATCGATTCCGCCAAGCTGCTCAGCATTGGCAATGGCCGAGTGGAGAATCTTGTTCAAAACTACAGCGGCCTTCTTCGGCGTAAATTTGAGGATATTCCTGGCATCTTCCACGTTCTTGCCGCGAATGTTCGCAGCCACTAACCGCGCCTTTTGAGAAGATATCCGCACAAACCTCGAAATAGATTTTGCTTCCATTGAATTCCCCTTATCGGACTACTTTTTGCCTTTTACGGCACTTTTTTTGCCGCCGGCATGGGCATGAAACGTCCTGGTTGGAGAAAATTCACCAAGCTTATGTCCGACCATATTCTCCGTGACAAAGACAGGAATGAATTTCTTCCCGTTATGCACGGCAAAGGTCATGCCCACCATTTCCGGCACAATGGTCGAACGACGTGACCATGTCTTGATCACTTTGCGATCATTGGCCTCCTGAGCCCGCGTGACCTTTTGGATCACATGCTCGTCCACAAAAGGACCCTTTTTAATCGACCTCGGCATGATCAACTCCTATTTCTGGCCACGACGCTTGACAATCAGCTTCGTGGATTGCTTTCTGCGGTTGCGTGTCTTGTATCCCTTGGTGGGCTTGCCCCAGGGAGAACAGGGATGGCGACCGCCGGAACTCTTGCCCTCACCGCCGCCGAGGGGATGGTCAACAGGGTTCATGGCCACGCCGCGCACTTTCGGGCGCTTGCCCAACCATCTGTTGCGGCCCGCCTTGCCGATGGAAACCTGCTCATGATCGGTATTGCCAACCTGACCGACCGTGGCATTACAGGTTGCCAAAATCTTACGCACTTCGCCGGAAGGCAACCGCAAAAGAGCATACTTCTCCTCTTTGGCCACCAATTGCGCGTAGGTTCCAGCGCTGCGACACATCTGACCGCCGCGGCCCGGATTCATTTCAACGTTATGAATGATGGTACCCACCGGGATTTTCGACAATTGCAAGGCATTTCCAGGAAAAATGTCGGCTTTGTCGCCTGCCAGTATCGTGTCCCCGACTTTGACTCCATCAGGCGCCAATATATATCGTTTTTCACCGTCGGCGTAGTGCAGCAAGGCAATGCGGGCACTGCGGTTCGGATCATATTCGATAAAGGCCACCTTCGCTTGAATGTCCCATTTATCCCTTTTGAAGTCGATCACCCGGAAGCGACGTTTATGACCTGCTCCTCTGCGGCGTATTGTAATTCTTCCAAGGTTGTTTCGGCCACTTTTTTTATGCAGCCCCTTGGTCAAAGACTTTTCCGGAATGCCTCGACTGACTTCCTCAAAGGTCGACACAGTCTTTGAACGCTGGCCAGGAGTCGTCGGCTTAAGCTTGCGAATGGACATTGTTTAGACCCCTTCAAAAAAATCGATTTTCTCGCCTTGAGCCAAGGTGACATATGCTTTGCGAAAACCTGGAGACTTGGCCAGCCTGCGGTTGGCCTTGCGTTGCCTTAATGTTTTTTGGCGTACAATGTTCACCGCTTGGACTTTTACTTCAAAAGCATTCTCCACAGCCTTTTTAATCTCGATCTTGTTGGCCAAGGGATGCACCTGGAAAACCACTTGGTTTGCTTCACCCTTGATCAATGTGGCTTTCTCGGAAACATGCGGCTTGAGCAATATCTGTGTATAGTCCATAACTATTTCAACCTCTCTTGCAGCCTTTCCACGGCAGCGGAAAGCACCATCAGGTGCGGATGGCGCAACACCTCGTAAACATTGACACCGTCAGCCGAAAGAACGGTTACGCCGGGCAAATTCCTGGACGAGAGCGCAAGGGTGTTATCCATTTCCGGGACAACAATCAACGTCTTAGTCATGTCAAAACGTTTCACGATTTCGAAAAACGCTTTTGTCTTGATCTCGTCAAGATGCAACGCATCTACGACAGTCAAATTCTGATCAGCCACGCGAGAGGAAAGCGCCATACGCATGGCCAACTTCTGGACCTTTTTGTTGACCTTGAAGGAGTAGTCCCTGGCGACCGGTCCATGGGCCACGGCCCCATGTCTCCAGATGGGCGACCTGGCGCTTCCCGCGCGCGCCCTTCCGGTTCCCTTTTGCCGCCATGGCTTATGACCGCCGCCACGCACCGTGGAACGCGTCTTCACGCCCACTGTCCCGGAACGCTTGGCGGCCAAATGGGATCGGACAACCAAATGCAGGATTTCCGGACGAATCTCGCTTTCGAAGATTCGCGGATCCAGCTCCTGCTTGCCCACAACCTCTCGTTGCTGATTGAATATATCGACCACGGCCATTTGCTTCACCCTTTTACTTCAACGCCTTTAACTTTCGAACGACGACAAGACCATTTTTTGGACCAGGAACCTGTCCTCTCACCAACAACACATTATCCTCAGGGCGCACGGCGATGACCTCGATATTTTTGCAGGATGTGCGCTTGGCGCCCAAATGACCAGCCATCTTTTTGCCCTTGATGACCCGTCCGGGCTTCGTGTTGTGACCAATGGCGCCAGCGTTTCGATGCACTTTTTCGTGGCCGTGGGATGCTGGCGATCCGGCGAAACCCCAGCGTTTCATGACGCCGGCAAACCCTTTGCCTTTGGATGTTCCGGTGATATTGACTTTTTCACCGACATTGAAAATTTCCAAGGTAATTGGCTTGCCTGTTACCATTCCGTCCAAGGAATCTAGTCTGATCTCGCGAAGATGACGAAAATATCCGCAACCGGCCTTATCCTGATGGCCCTTGAGGGGCTTATTCACCTTGCGCGCGGCCATCTCTCCATAACCGACCTGAACAGCGGCATACCCATCCGAGCCGACCTCTTTGATCTGCAGCACAGGGCATGGACCAGCCTGGATAATCGTAACGGGAACAACCGTGCCGTCGTTGCCGAAAATTCGACTCATGCCGATTTTTCGACCCAGAATTCCTAATGTATTCGACATGACTTTTCCTCGTTAAAGCTTGATTTCAACATCCACCCCGGCAGGCAGATTCAGTTTTCCCAACGCGTCTACAGTCTGTTGCGTTGGTTCAAGAATATCCAAAAGACGTTTATGCACGCGAACCTCAAATTGCTCCCGCGATTTTTTATCCACATGCACCGAACGATTCACCGTGTACTTATGAATATTCGTCGGAATGGGTATCGGGCCGGCCAGTCCGGCTCCGGTATTCTTGGCCGTATCCACGATCTCCGAGACAGCCTTGTCCAAAATGCGGTAATCGTAAGCCTTCAATTTTATTCTGATACGATCGCTGTTCATGGTTTCTTACGCCTTATTCGATGATTTCGGAGACAACGCCCGCGCCGACGGTCCGGCCGCCTTCACGGATGGCAAAGCGCACCCCAAGCTCCATGGCAATCGGTGCAATCAGTTCCACATTGAACGTCGCATTGTC
>DSBL01000087.1 GCA_011049455.1 Desulfonatronum sp.
ACTCTCACGTATGAATAAATACGCTTCGACCTTGAACTTTTTTTGTTCCTTGCACTTGGGGTTTTTGAACGGACTGCCGGATAAGGACTTTTTCAACACTCAGCTAGCCCGCCCAACGCACCCCCCCCAACGACTCCTCGCGACCGGGCTGCCCCACCTCCAGGATGCCCCGCATCAGGTGACCCGCTCCCAGGATTCCCCGCCTCCGAGAGCGCCGGGGTAGGTGAACGTGGGGTCAGATTATCATTTTGGAGGATGAAGGACTCATTGAGCGGGGCCAAGATAATAGATCGATAAGGGCGGGGCCAGAGCGGGGCCAATGGCACCAAAACGAAAAAGGGTTCCGGTCAACCGACCGGAACCCTTGTCATTTTCTGGTAGCGAGGGAGGGACTTGAACCCCCGACACTGCGGATATGAGCCGCATGCTCTGACCACCTGAGCTACCTCGCCATGGGGAGGCGCATCCCCTGAACAGGAACTCAGTTCCGTATCTGATTCGTCCGGATTTGGCAAGGGTTACATTGCGTCGGTTGCATTGTTTCGAAATAGTCCTTTGCCTATTCCCTTTGTCGGATCAAATCGATGACCACGACTTCGGGCCGGGCTCCCACGCGCAAGGGCGGGCCCCAGGTGCCGGCGCCGGTGGTCACGAACAAATGACTTTCTTGCTGCTGAAAATGACCGGCAAGGTGTTTGTAGTGGGTCCGCACGAACCACCGGAAGGGGAAAATTTGGCCGCCATGGGTGTGTCCGGCCACCTGCAAATCAATGCCCAGGAGCACGGCCTTTTCCTGCCATCCCCAGGGCCGGTGCGTGACCAGGATTTGGAAGTGGTTCGGCAAGAGTTCCGGCGTCAGTGTCTCCAGGACTTGGGCGGTCATGCCGCGATCCTTGAACCCCCAAGCCGGGTCGTCGATGCCGATCAGCTGAATGCCTGTTTCGGGCAAAACCAGGGTCTCGTTGCGCAGCAGCCGGATTTGGGCCTGGTCGTGAAATACCCGGCTGGTTTGCAGGCCGACGTAGAATTCATGGTTCCCCAAAACCCCGAACATTCCCAGGGGTGGATTGATGTCGGCCAGTACCGCGGCCTTGGGCGCCAGCCAATCCGGGTGGTCGTTGACCTGGTCTCCGGCAAAAAGCACCAGATCGGGTTCGAGATTTCGGATGAAGGCTGCCAGCCGTTCCACCCAGGCCTGCCAGGTCATCACGCCGAAATGGGTGTCGCTGACCAGCACGATCCGGACGTCGCGGCTGACATGTGGACTGGGGATGGTCAGGCGCGGCACATGCCACTGGGTGGCGGCGTACAGCCCATACCCCACGACCAGGGTCGTGATGATCAAAACCGCCTGCAACTGCTGCTTGCCCCGGGGAAACCATGTCCTCCACGCGGCTGGAAAAAGACGCAGAACCAGTTCGCAGACATGCGTGCCCAGTTGCAGCCAGAAAAGGTAAAAGATCACTCCGATCCAGCAATAGACCAGCCACCAGGCGGTGCGGACCAGGGGCTGAGGCCAGGTGGGGGGAATGAAATGGGCCAGAAACGGGGTTACAGTGAGCAGCCCCGCGACGAACATGCCCAGCAATGCCGCGCGTCTGCCGAGCTGCAGCTGGGCGCTGATGCGGGCCCAAACCAGGGCGTGCATGGAGAAGTAGACCAGGGCGGCGATGATGAAAAATGACACAAATGCTCCTAAGTTGACGATTCGCTGGTGGATGTCGACTGACAGTAAATTCGCGTGCCAGTGGAAGGTTGGACGTTTTACGCCAACGCTTTTTACGTTTGCTCCTCTCCCACCTTGCCCCGGGTCTGTTTGACCCTGCTTCTGCGTTTTTTCAGTTCCATGCGCCGCTGTTTGGCCGCCCGGGTGGGCTTGGTCGACCGACGCGGCCTGGGCGCCTCAGATGAGGCGTTGATCAAACGCGCCAAGCGTTGCAGAGCGTCCGCCCGGTTGCGCTCCTGGGTACGAAAACAGCGGGCCTCGATGATCAGCTCTCCGGCTGCGGTCATGCGCTTGCCGGCCAAGCGGATCAGCCGGGGACGAATCTCATCGGGAATAAGGTCCGAGGTCGCCGTGTCAAGACGCAGCCGCACCGCGGTGGAGACCTTGTTCACGTTCTGGCCGCCCGGCCCGGAGGAACGGATGAATTCCCACTCCAGGTCCGGAGAGCGTGCAAGCTGTTCAGGGGTGACAGGGGCGTTGGGCATGGAAAGAGCTCAGATTTCTATCTTGTCACGCATAGGCCCGTCGCATGCGGCGTTCCACACGGCGGGCCAGGGTGGAAAAGCTCAGGGTCAGGACCAAATAGAGCGCCGTGATGGTGATCATAATCTCAAAGGTCATGTACGTGGAGGCCATCAGTTCCAGCCCCTGAAAGGTCAATTCCTGGACGCTGATCACCGATACAATGGCCGTGTCCTTGATCGTGGCGATGAACTGGCCGGTAAGCGGAGGCGCGATGCGCGACAAGGCCTGGGGCAGGACCACATGGCGCATCTGCTGCCAGGGCGAAAGTCCCAGGGCGTAGGCCGCCTCACGCTGGCCGCGTTCCACGGACTGGATACCGGAGCGCACATGTTCCGTGATGTACGCGCCTTCATACACGGCCAGAGTCAGCAGGGCGGCCAGGAAGTTGGGCATGCGCTCTACGGGCGCGGCCACCCAGGACAAGGCTTCCTTGGCTCCGTCCGGGAGGCCGCGCAGCAGCGCATCCAGTCCCAGTAAGCTCATCAGTTGGTCGGCCAGGAAAAAGTAGAAGATGAAGATCATCACCAGGGGCGGAACGTTGCGGACCACTTCCACATAGGTCCAGCCGACCATGCGCGGAAAAAGCGACTTGCCGCACCGGGCCAAGCCCATGATCGTGCCGAAAAACGTGGCCAGGATCATGGTCCAGAAGCTTAAGCGGATGGTTGTCAGCAAGCCCTGGGTGACCAGTCCCGGCACCCAGCGTCCCGCGGCCTCGTCCCAGCGCAGCAGGTAATTGCCCAGTAAATGCCAGCGCCAGTGATAGTCCAGCGTGGCCTGGACGCGCCAGGCGAAATAGGCCCCGAAGCCGATGATGGCCAGGATCAGCAGGGCGTCCAGGGCGGTGAAGCGTGTTCGTGGAGTCACGGTTTTTGGGGTTCAGGGGTTCGTCACGGATCATTGGCGTGAAGAATGAGCATCCAGTGCATCCGCTTGTTGGAATTATCTTTCCTCGGGAACGAAATCGCTATCGGGATCGAAATCGACGCTGGAGGCCGCATGCCCTGCTCGAACTTGGGAGCCTATCGAAAGACGATAGACATCCAGTTTCTCGTGTCCAAGCGACATATCTCTTCGATCCCGATAGCGATGCCGATAGCGATCCCGATTTCGATTAGGATTATCCTCACAAGGGGTCACGGGTTCAGAGGTTCACGGTTGGGGACAACAGGGCAAACATTCCGCTCCCGGTTGAACACCCCAGGGGCCCCGGTCCAACGGGGTGAACATCCCGGCATCCCAGCATTCCAGCATCCCGGTCCTCTACTCCACCTGGTCCTTCCAATCCATGGTCTGGAACCAGTATGCGTAGCGGTCCTGGATCCAGCCCTCGCCGGTGACCTGGAGAATCCAGCTGTTGACATAGTTGAGCAGGTCCGGGTCGCCCTTGCGCAGGGCAATGCCGATGGGCTCGTTGGTCAGGTTTTCCGTGACCGGCTGAAATAGCTTGTCCGGGTTCTTTACGGCTTCCTGGGCCGGCAGCGGCGCGTTGCCGATCAAAGCGTGGGCCCGGCCCATGAGCAGTTCCTGGACGGCTTGGGGCTCCTTGTCGAAGTACTTGCGCTGAGCCCTGGGAAACAGCCTTTCAGCGGCGCGTTGAGCCGTGGTGCCGGTGCGGGCGACGATGATTACCTCAGGTGTGTTGAAGTCCTCCAGCACGGTAAAGCCGGCGGCCTTTTCCTTGTGCGCCACCAGGGACTGGCCGGTGAAGTAGTAGGGCGCGCTGAAATAGACCTGCTGGGCCCGGTCCGCGCGGATGCTCATGCCGCCGATGAGCAGGTCGAATTTCCCCGTGAGCAGGGCCGGGATGATCCCTTTCCAGGCCGTGGGCACAAGTTCCAGTTTTACGCCCAGATCCTCGGCAAAACGGCTGGCCACGTCGATTTCAAAGCCGATGAACCGGCCGGTCTTGTCCTGCATGGCCCAGGGCACGAAGGTGTCGAAGCCCACGCGGAGCACGCCGCGCTCCATGATTCCGGTCAGGACGCTGTCTCTGGTGATCTGCTGGGAGATGTTTTGGGCCTGGGCCGTGGCGACGATGATGAGCAGAAACATCGTGAAAAGGATGGACATGACAAGGCTGCGTGTCGGTTGCATAGCGCATCTCCTATGGTTTGTGGTTGTTCAGTGCTCGTCAACAGAGAATCTGGCTCAGAAAAGCCTTGGTGCGCTCCTGCCTGGGGTTGGAGAAAAAGTCCTTTGCTGCACCCTCCTCCAGAATCCGGCCACCCTCCATGAACAGGATTCGGTCCCCGGCTTCCCGGGCAAAGCCCATCTCGTGGGTGACCACGACCATGGTCATGCCTTCGCGGGCCAAGTTCTTCATCACTTCCAGCACCTCGCCGATCATTTCCGGGTCCAGGGCACTGGTGGCCTCGTCAAAAAGCATCACCTTCGGATGCATGGCCAAAGCCCGGGCAATGGCCACGCGCTGCTGTTGGCCTCCGGAGAGCCGGGATGGGTGCACGTCGGCCTTGTCGGTCAGGCCGACCCTGGCCAGGAGGGTCATGGTGGTCCGGTCGGATTCGGCCTTGGATTTGTTGCGCACGAGTTCCTGGGCCAGATTAACGTTCTGTCGTACGGTCATGTGCGGGAAGAGGTTGAAGGATTGAAAGACCATGCCTACTTCGGTGCGGATGGCCAGACGGTTCCCGGGATTGTCGTTCAAGGGGACGCCGTTGATGATGATTTCCCCGGCATCAATGTCTTCCAGTCCGTTCAGGCACCGTAAGAGCGTGGATTTGCCGGAGCCCGAGGGGCCGATGACCACCACCACCTCGCTTTGGTGCACGGACAGGCTGATCTTGTCCAGGGCTTTCAGCCCGCCGGGATAGGTTTTCACGATGTCCCGGACAACGATGATTTCCGGGCCGAGTGTTTTCCTGCCCTTGGCAACGGTGCTGTTGACCATCTCAATCCTCCTTCGCCTGCAGGCGTTTGCCCATTTTTGCCGCCAGCAGGGACAAAGGCAGGGTCACGGCCAGGTAAACGGCCGCGACCGTGAACCAGACCTCAAAGACCATGAATGTGTCCGAGGCCACGATGTTGCCCTGTTGCGTCAGCTCGTAGATGGCGATGGTGCTGGCCAGAGAGGAGTCCTTGATCAGGGTTACGCCCACTCCTGTCAGCGGCGGCAGGACGCGGCGCACGGCCTGGGGGATGATCACCTTGCGGTAAGTGTCCCATGTGGACAGGCCCAGGCTGTGGGAGGCTTCCCACTGGCCCTTGTGGATAGAGACGATGCCGGCCCGGAAGATTTCCGAGGCATAGGCCCCTTCGAACAGGGACAGGGCCAGCACGGCCGAGGCAAAGGCCCCGAGGCCGAAGATTGGTCCGACAACGTAGTAGATGAAGAAAATCTGGGTCAGCAGGGGGGTGTTGCGGATGAATTCCACATAGCCCTTGGCCGTAAGGCGGGCCGTGAAGGAGCCGGACAGCCGGAAAACGGCTGTTGTCAGGCCGAAGAACAAGGCCAAAACCAGACTCAGGGCGGAGATCTTGAAGGTCACGAGCAATCCCAGGAGCAGGGTGCCGGGAACGAAGCCGTGTTCCGTGACCTGGATTATATAGCGGGGGATACGATACCATTTCCAGTGGTAGCCCAGGCTCTGCTCGCCGGCGGAAATCAGCCAGGCCGCCGCGCCGATGAGCAGTCCGTAGAGCAGAAGGTCCCGGAAATGGTCGCGCGCGAATCGGGGCAGAGCCATGACCCCGGCCTCGGCGTTCATGGGGCGCTCCCGGCGCGTGAAGAAAAATACGGTGTCAAGGAAAGATCAGTGTTGAACGGTGTTGTCAGGGTCGGAAGGCGGCGGGCGGCCGGGATACAATGTCGGGGCAAGGGCGGGGCGGTTGGCGACAAAGGTCTGGAGAGGGTGTCGCGGGATTGAACGTTTGGCGGACATCCCCCGGGGCCGAAAAAAATTTGGGATGTGAGGCGTAGGCGTTTGGGCCGGAAGGACCCGGCAGGGCTTAGAAGATACGTGAGCCGGAACATGATTGAATCCTGTTAAGTTCGAGGCGCCGGCTTGTCAAACAACGGAAGCGCTGTCGATGCCAGGGTCTGTCGTCTTATGAAATCATAAGTGTTTCAAGCGACGCAAGACTTCGCCGAAAAGAATCATTGGATGGGAATGACGTAATACAGAACGGCGAAAAAGTGGAGTGCGCTGCCGGCCAGGACGAACAGATGCCAGATGGCGTGGTGGTGGGGCAGGCCGCGCCAGACGTAGAACGCTATGCCCCCGGTGTAGGCCAGGCCGCCGGCGGCCAGGAGCATCAGACCCTGAGGCGCCACGGACTCCAGCAACGGTTTGGCCGCGATCACCACGGCCCAGCCCATGCCCACGTAAAGTATCAACGAGAGCAGTCTAAAGCGGCGCAGTGGGGTCAGTTCGAGGATGATGCCCAGCAGGGTCAGTCCCCAGACGGTCCCGAACAGGGACCAGCCCCAGGGCCCGCGCAGGTTGACCAGGGTGAAGGGGGTATAGGTCCCGGCAATGAGCAAAAAAATGGCCGAGTGGTCGACGATCCTTAAGACGTTCTTGACCCGTGGGTGGGAGATGCCGTGGTACAGGGTGGAAGCGGTATAGAGCAGAATAAGGGTGGCCCCGAAAATGGTGCAGCTGACGATATGCCAGGCGTCTCCGTATCTGACGGCCAGGACGGCGAGGATCACCAGTCCGGCAATGGACAAAAGGATGCCCAGCCCGTGGGTGATGCTGTTGGCGATCTCCTCCCGGAGAGTATACTGTTTGGAAAGGCTCAGCGCGGTCATGGAACGGTCGTGTCGGAAGTTGTTTTGTTTATGAATGATGTATCAACCATTACTCGGTTTGGAAGACATGGACAAGGGGGTGTGAGGTGCTGGTCATGGCGTAGTTGCATGCGCTGCTTCCTGTCGGCATTGCCGGAAAAAAGGATCAGCGTTTTGTCCCAAGACCCGCTCTTTTGATGTTCAGCTTCCGCATTTTCCCCCGCAGGGTGCTGGGATTGAGGGCCAGCAGTTCGGCCGCGCCTCCGGGACCGATGATCTTGCCCTTGGTTATTTCCAGCGCCTTGGTAATGTGCAGGGCCACGGCCCGTTCAAAGGGGAGGATTTCCAGCTCTTCCCCCGGGCGTTCCGAAGACGCCGCTGGAGGGTGGATGTCCAGGTTCAGCTTCAGGGTGAGCGGCCCTGATCCAACATCGGTCGTTTGGTTGTGGATCAGGGAGCGTTCCACGAAATTTTGCAGCTCCCGCACGTTTCCCGGCCAATGGTGCTGTTTGAGTCTGTCCATGGCGCCTGACGGCAGACGAATCTTGCGCGTTATTTTCATTTCTCGGCATTTTTTGGATATCAGGTAGTCCAGCAGGGCCGGGATATCCTGCGGCCTGTGGCGCAACGGGGGAATCATGATCGGGAAGACGTTCAGGCGAAACCAGAGGTCCTCGCGGAATGTGCCGTCTCGGACCATTTGTTCCAGGTTGCGGTGCGTGGCGCTGATGATGCGCACGTTGACCGGGAGGGTCTGCACGCCCCCGACCCGTTCGATCTCGTGGTGCTGCAGGACCCGCAAGAGTTTGATTTGGGCTTCGGGGGTCAGTTCGCCGATTTCATCCAGGAAGATCGTGCCGCCGTGGGCACGTTCAAACCGGCCGCGTTTGAGAGTGATGGCGCCGGTGAACGCGCCCTTTTCATGACCGAACAGCTCGCTGTCCAGAAGACTTTCGGGAAGCCCGCCGCAATTGACCTTGACGAATGGACCGTTACGTCGCGGGGAGGCCGCGTGCAGGGCATTGGCCAGCAACTCCTTGCCCGTGCCGGTTTCCCCGAGCAAAAGCACCGGACTTTCCAGGGGGGCCACCTGGCGCACCAGCTGCATGACTTCCCGCAGGCCCAGGTGCGCGCCGATGATCTTGTCCCCCGAGGAGATGGTGCGCAGTTCATTGGACAGGTATTGATTGTCCTCCTCGAGCATTTCCTTGAGCCGGATCACCTCCTGGTATTGCAGGGCGTTGGCCAGGGCGATGGAAAAGGGCTCGTTGAGGGTGTTCATCAGCCGGGCGTGTTGCTTCTCATAGCGGTCGCGGCCTTCGGTCGCCAGCAGGAGAATGCCGATGCGCTTGGATTCCAGGGCCAGGTCGGTGCGCAACAGGGAGGCGTTTTTCGGCCACATCATCTTCAGCAGCGGCTGGATTTCCGGCTCCGCCTCGCGCCAGTCGTTGAGCAGGTCGAATTTCGGTTCGGCTCCCCATTCACGCCGGACATGCGCCAAGGAACCCTCCGGAACGGGCAATGTTTCTGGCAGGGTAGGCCAATGATCCGGAACAATGTGCACAATGACCCGGCTGATGTTCACATCCGGGTCAAAAAGTCCGATGAACAGCCCGTCGGCCGGGATGACCTTCCGGATGTACTCCAGGGTCCGTTCCATGGCCCGCTGTAAATTCAGACTGCTGCAGATGCGCAACGTGGCTTCCCGGAAAAAAGTGTTTTCGTCCATGACCGTGGGATTTTTCGATGATTGTTCGGATAATTGTGACGAAGCGGTCCCGCCGCTCAACAGGGATAAACATCAAGGACGCATCAGCCCCTGCCCGGGGTGATCCCCTCGACGGACAAGCCCTTGCCCTTGCTCGGACAATGGCCGGGAACTTGTGCAGCTAGTGTCTTATTTGACGCCACGAGTCAAGACGGTCGTATTTGATGGCCAGGCGCTTCTCCAAACGGCCTTTCAGGGAGCATATGATTACAACATGTTCGCGTTGTTGAAAATATTTTTAACGTTTATTTGGTGGATTCAGCACGAGTCACCCTTTACCGCGGCGCCGGCTTGGATTAGGTCTGGCCGCGGTTTGTGGATCTGTCGCTGATCAGCGCCGTTTTGTTCTTTATTTGTTACAGGACGTTCATGATATATTTGACGCAGGATTTGCTTTTCAGAAAAGGCGCTCAACGAGCGTGTTATCGTCATCCTTCGGACGCATCGCTGTGCATCAAAATTCTCCACGATCCGAGAGAGGACTCCCCGGGACAGAGGGAGACCCGAGAGGAGATCGCCTATTATGCTCATTTGCAGAAGCGCGGGATTTCCTGGGAAATGCTGCCGTTCTATCACGGGCAGGTGGAGACGAATTTCGGCACGGGCACGGTCTTTGACCTGGTCAGGGATCGCGACGGGAACATTTCGCGCCCGTTTTTCGAGTTCCTCAGGAACCCGGAACTCACCCGCCTCCATCTCCACGCCTGGCGCAGTCCCTGGGCAGTCTGGCGGATTATCTGCTGCGCGAGCGGATCATCACCAAGAACCTGAAACAGAGAAACTTGGTGTATCAGATCCGGGATCAGGGTCCGGGCAGGATGTTTTTGGTGGACGACGTCGGAGACACGGATTTCATCCCCTTGTCCAGATTTTGCAAAATATGGGCTGAGAAAAAGATTCAACGCAAATGGACCAGGTTTGAGCAGCATCTGCTCCGATCGTTTGCCCACAACCCGTGGATTGGCGAATTGATAGCCAAAATCCATGTCACGCGCCGAAGCGGCGAAGCAAAATACCGCTCGTGTCAAATATGACAATATTTTTTAAATTGTGTCTTATTTGCCCGGAACATTGTCACATATGACCGAATTGCACGGGACCTTATTTTATTTGCTTGATTTAAAAGTTCTTTTTTATTGGAATGAAACATGCTTTTTTGTTTCTGAAAACCCATTTTTCACGTCAAAGGTTTCGGCTTTATAATCTGATACCTGCAGTGCAGTCCCATGTTTATCATGCGCATGATACGCCACGATTTTTTCCGTTCCCAGGTGACCATCGTGCTCGCCCATTGGCCGGACAAGCCGGGAAACGAGGAGTAGTCGTTCATGCGACGTATGGAAATCATCCATATCTGCCCGATGAATGACCAGTGCCGGCAAAGGGCGCTGGAAAGGGCGCAAGAGCTCCATTTTGGCGACAAGGCTGGCGAAAACCGCGTGCATGTCTGGATACAGGAAAAACGCGACGGAGATCTCGTCATCATGCTGCACAATGATTCGGCCGGCGAAAACGGGGCATATTCCGTGGAAGGGCTGCAGATCGCCGAGTATTTCTTGCGATTCGGATGGGTGTCGCACACCATTTGGTGCAGGGTTTGAACATTCCGGAGAGATTGCATGCGAGAGCCTGAGCAAAAAGGCCTCACGTCCCAGACTTGGGGGAAGTTGATGGTTGAAGACTGAGGAAAAAATCAAGATGCTGCGGAGCATCGGCAATGCCGACAGCCCCGGTTTGAGTTGTTAACCGAAGCCGCCCTTGAGGCGGGTGGATTTCATGACGGAGACTATGAGGATGCGACAGACAGAATATTGTTGTCCAAAAATGGGATGGACCGTTCTTTTGGCGGTTTTTATCGGTTTTGCTTTTCTTGCCGGTTGTGAAAGCGGCTACGGGCAGCAGACCGGCTCCCCTCCACCGGCGCCCGAGGTGTCCGTGGTGACAATCGCACCGACACGGGTTGATTTGACCACAACCTTACCCGGCCGGGTTGCCCCTTTTCAGGCGGCTGAAATCCGGCCTCAGGTCAACGGCATCATTACCAAGCGCTTTGAAGAGGGCACGGACGTTGCTGCCGGGCAGCTGTTGTACCAAATCGACCCGGCGTCCTACAAAGCGGCGTATGCCTCGGCCCAGGCCTCCCTGGCCAGGTCCAAGACCCAGCTTTCTTCCATCCAGGCCAAGGCCGAGCGGTACGCAAAGCTGATCAAGGAAAACGTGATCAGCCGCCAGGATTACGATGACGCGACCGCTGCCTTGGACCAAGTCTTGGCGGACATCGAGTACTGGAAAACCGCGGTGGACGCGGCGCGCATCAATCTGGACTACACCCGGGTCATTGCGCCCATTTCCGGGCGCATCGGCCGGTCCAGCGTCACTGACGGGGCCCTGGCCGCCGCCTATCAAGGTGCGCCTTTGGCCACGATTCAGCAACTGGACCCCGTGTATGTGGATGTGACCCAGTCCTCTTCGGAATTGTTGCGTCTGCGGCGGAGCATGGAGCAGGGGCGGCTGCATCAGGATAAAGAAGGCGTGCGCAGGGTCGCATTGCTTCTGGAAGACGGGACAGCCTACGCCCACGAGGGCACGCTGCAATTCGCCGAGGTGAGCGTGGATCCGACCACGGGATCCTATACCCTGCGCATTGTCGCGCCCAATCCGGAACACTTGCTCATGCCCGGCATGTTCGTGCGGGCCGTGATTCTGGAGGGAACCGTTGAGCAGGCCATTCTCGTGCCCCAACAGGGCGTGAGCAGAACGCCCAAAGGCGAGCCCGTGGCCCTGGTCGTGGATGAGACGGACACGGTGCAGCAGCGCATGCTGATCCTGGACCGGGCCATCGGGGACAAATGGCTGGTCACCTCCGGCCTGGCCCTGGGCGAGCGCGTGGTCGTGGAAGGCCAGGTCAAGATCCGGCCCGGCGCAAAAGTCCGCGCAGTGGCCTTTGATGACCAAACGGCCGCGGACAGTCCCGCACCGGATACACTCTCATCCGCACCGGCGAACTAGGGGAGACGCTGTATGCTGTCCCGTTTTTTCCTGGATCGTCCGGTTTTTGCCTGGGTCATCGCGATCATCATCATGCTTGCGGGCGGTTTGGGCATCCATCATCTGCCCGTGGCCCAGTATCCGCCAATTGCCCCGCCGTCCATCGCCATTGATACCTTCTATCCCGGGGCCTCGGCGGAAACCGTGGAAAACAGCGTGGTCCAGATCATCGAGCAAAAGATGACCGGATTCGACAAGCTGTTGTACATGACCGCCACCAGCGACTCCCGCGGGGCGGGCCGGCTGGAGCTGACCTTTGCCCCGGGCACGGACCCGGATCTGGCCTGGTCCCAGGTCCAGAACAAGCTGCAACTGGCCATGGCCAGCCTGCCGGATGTGATCCAGCGCCAGGGGGTCAAGGTCAGCAAGTCCACCCGCAACTACCTGATCATGGTCGGTCTGATTTCCGAGGACGGGAGCATGACCGGCGACGATCTGCGGGACTACGCCCAGTCCAACGTGGAAAAGGTGCTGGCCCGGGTTCCGGGCGTGGGCGAGGTGGAAAGTTTCGGCGGCCAGTATGCCATGCGCATCTGGCTGCAGCCGGAAAAGCTCACGGACTACCAACTGACCATAGAGGACGTGGTCGCAGCGCTGCGGGCCTATAACGTGGAGATTTCCGCGGGCCAGTTCGGCGGCGCTCCGGCCGTGGAAGGCCAGCGTTTGAACGCCTCCATCATTGTCCAGAACCTGCTCAAGACACCCGAGGAATTCGAAGCCATTCCCCTGCGCATCAATCCGGACGGATCCAGAGTCCATTTGGGGGACGTGGCGCGTGCGGAGCTGGGCAGCGAAAGCTACGGGGTCAACGCCCTGTTCAACGGGCAGCCGGCCGCGGCCCTGGCCGTACGCCAGGCCGCCGGCGCCAACGCCCTGGACACGGCCCAGGCGATCCGGGACGCCATGAACGAGCTGTCCGAGTATTTTCCGCCGGGCATGAAGGTGATCTACCCCTTTGACACCACGCCCTTCGTGGCCGTGGCCATCAACCAGGTGGTGAAGACCCTGATCGAGGCCATTGTCCTGGTTTTTCTGGTCATGTTCCTGTTCATGGGCAACATCCGGGCCACGCTGATCCCGACCATGGCCGTGCCCGTGGTCATCCTGGGCACCTTTGCCGTGCTCGGCTTTTTCGGCTTTTCCATCAACATGCTGACCATGTTCGCCATGGTCCTGGCCATCGGCCTGCTGGTGGACGACGCCATCGTGGTGGTGGAAAACGTGGAGCGGGTCATGCACGAAGAAGGGCTTCCGCCCAAGGAGGCGACCCGCAAGTCCATGGGCGAGATCACCAGCGCGCTGATCGGCATCGGTCTCGTGCTTTCCGCGGTGTTCGGGCCCATGGCCTTTTTCGGCGGGTCCACGGGCGTGATCTATCGCCAGTTTTCCATCACCATCATCACGGCCATGCTCCTTTCCGTGGTGGTGGCCTTGATCCTGACGCCGGTGCTCTGCGCCTCCCTGCTCAAGCCCATGGTCAAGGGCCAGACCTCGGCGGATGCCGGGTTTTTCCTGTTCAGGCCGTTCTTCAAGGGATTCAACCGGGGATTCACCTGGCTGCG
>DSBL01000063.1 GCA_011049455.1 Desulfonatronum sp.
TAAATCATTTAAAAACATGCTCCGGCCCGGGAAAGCTGCCGTCTTTCACGTCGCGCACGTAGTTCTGCACAGCATCGCGCATGACTGTGCCGATTTGAGCGTATTGTTTCACGAATTTCGGTGTAAAGCGGTCATACAGGCCGACCAAGTCATGAAATACCAAAACCTGGCCGTTACAGCCGGGTCCCGCACCGATGCCGATGGTGGGAATGGTCAACTCTCGGGAGATGGATTCGGCCAGGGTTTGGGGCACGCATTCCAGGACCAGGGCAAAAGCCCCGTTGTCCTGCAGGGCGAGGGCGCTTTCACGGATGTTTTGCGCTGCGTCCTGGGTCCTTCCCTGGACTTTGAACCCTCCCAGCTGGTGCATGTGTTGCGGGGTCAGCCCCAAATGTCCCATCACGGGGATGCCATTGGCCGTCATCTTCTCAACTGCGGGCAGGATCTCCCGGCCACCTTCGACCTTGACGGCATGCATTCCGGATTCCTGCAGAAATCTTCCGGCATTGGCCAGGGCCTGTTCCACGGATACCTGGTAACTCATGAACGGCATGTCGCCCACCAAAAAAGCCCGCTTAGCGCCTCTGGAAACAGCCCGGCAGTGGTGGAGCATGTCCGCCATGGTCACGGCCAGGGTGTTGTCCAGACCGAGCATGACCATGCCCAGGGAGTCACCCACAAGGAGGATGTCAATGCCGGACTCGTCCAGCAATTTTGCCGTGGCCCAATCATAGGCCGTGACCATGGTGATTTTTTCACCGCGGGCCTTCATTTCCAATAAGCCGAGAGTGGTTACTGCGGTCATCGCATATGATCCTCAAAAAAATGACTGATGCTGTTTATTCCATTTTTTCCAGGGCATCCATCAGGCTGATGGTCAGTTTTAAAAAATCCGCTTCGGTCAGGATGCCCACGAGGCGTTTTTGCCGCACAACAGGCAGACATCCGTATTTATGTTTGAGCAGGATTTCCGCGGCGTCGCGCAGATCCATGTCCTCAGGGATCGTGGTCACGTCGCGGCGCATGATTTCACGGATAGGAATGGAGGCATCGATTTCGTCCTGAACATGAGCCTCTATTTCAGCAAGTTTGGAGATGGTGACCGAGAGGAGATCGCGGTGTGTGAGCAGCCCGACAAATGATTTGTCCTGATCGACTATGGGAATGTGCCGGATGCGGCCCAGGGACATGATCGAACGGGCGGTTTGCAGGTTGTCGGTTTCCTGCAAGGAAAAAACCTTGTTCGTCATCAGATCGGTGACTTTCAACATGAATGGCCTCCTTAACGTTCATGTGAGCGATTGCCCTGACTTTTCCCGTTACTCAGTATTCTGTCAAGAAGAAGTCCAAAGAGTTTTGAGAAAATCATGATCTGACGTGACCTTTGACTCGCAGGGCCGGTTCTTGTCTTTTGGGATTTTTACGAGTAAATTTTGAAGGTTGTTCAAATCCTACAGGAGGAGAGTATCCATGAAGCGTTTTGCCGTGTTCGTTGTTGTCATGTTTGTCCTGTTCGGGGCGATGTCCCATGTTTTGGCGCAGGAAGCAAAGGTTGTTTCGGTCAATCAGTTTGTGGAGCATCCGGCCTTGGACGCGGTGCTCAAGGGGTTTCAGGATCAATTGCGGGAGTCCGGTTTCCAGCTGGAATATCGGGTGCATAACGCCCAGGCGAATATGGCCACGGCCAACCTTATCGCCCAGCAAATCGTTGGGGAAAAGCCGGATCTGGTCCTGGCCATTGCCACGCCCTCGGCCCAAGCCATGGCCCAGACCGTGAAGAAGAATCCCCAGATGCAGAAAACTCCGATTTTGTTCAGCGCCGTGACCGATCCCTTGAGCGCCGGTCTTGTTGACGACCTGGAAAAGCCGGGTGCGAACATCACCGGGACTTCGGATCTGACGCCCATGGACAGACATCTGGAACTGATTCGCGAGTTGCATCCGGAAATGAAGGCCCTGGGGGTGATTTACAATTCCGGAGAGGCGAATTCCCGAGCCTTGGCCGATTTGCTGAAGGTGGAGACAGCCAAGGTGGGCATTACCCTGGAAGAAGCCACTGTGGCGCGATCCAGCGACGTGTTCCAGGCGGCCAAAAGCCTGGTCAACAAGGTTCAGGCCGTATACGTGCCCACGGACAACACCGTGGTTTCGGCTTTCGAGGCCTTGGCCAAGGTGTGTCATGAAAACAAGCTGCCGCTGTATGCCGCGGACGTAGATTCGGTCCCCAGGGGCGCGGTGGCTGCCTTGGGGTTTGATTACTATGAGCATGGCCGCCAAACAGGGGCCATGGCCGCCAGAATTTTTCAGGGCGCTGACCCTGCCACCACTCCTGTGGAAACCCAGAAAGATCTGGAACTGCACCTGAACCTGCCTGCCGCAGAGATTATGGGCGTAACAATTCCCGAAGCCATGTTGCAGCGGGCCGGCAAGATCCATGAATAATCGGACGACTATGGCTGCGGTGACCATTGTCAGCTCAACCATCCATGAGGGCGCCGGGCCTCGGCGCCCTCATGGCGTTGATGGAGGCCGCCGGCAATGAGCTGGTACGCCCTGTTGGGGGCTGTGGAGCAGGGTCTGGTCTATGGGATCATGGTTCTGGGGGTGTACCTCACCTTTCGGGTGCTCAATTTCCCGGACCTGACCGTTGACGGCAGTCTGCCCTTGGGCGCAGCAGTGTCCGCTGTGGCCATCAGCTTCGGCGTCAATCCCTTTGCGGCCCTTTTCCTGGCCTTGGGCGCGGGATTTCTGGCCGGGATGGTCACGGGGTTTTTGAACACCAAGCTCGGCATTTTGCACCTGCTGGCTTCCATCTTGACCATGATCGCACTGTATTCCATCAATATCCGGGTGATGAGCGGCCCCAACGTCTCCCTTCTGGGTCGCAACACCGTTTTGGATCTGTTTATGAGGTTCGGCCTGCCGGGATATGTGGCCTCCATCATTTTGTTCACCATCATCAGCCTGAGCATAGTGGTTTTTCTGGTTTGGTTCCTGCATACGGAATTCGGTCAGTCCATGTTGGCCACCGGAGACAATCCACGGATGATCACCAGTCAGGGAGTGAATACGCACACGGTGATCATTCTTGGAGTCGGCCTGTCCAATGCACTGGTAGCCTTCAGCGGGGCGTTGATCGCACAGAATCAGGGGGCCGCGGACGTGAATATGGGCGTGGGAACCATTGTCGCCGGCCTGGCTTCGGTTATTGTGGGCGAAACAGTATTCGGTCGTGGTGGTGTGTTGCGGGCCGTGGTCGCGGCTCTGCTCGGCTCGATTCTCTACCGGACCGCCATTGCCCTGGCTTTGAGCATGAAATTGGGAGCGTTTTCCTTCACGCCCAGTGACCTGAATTTGATCACAGCCCTATTGGTGGTGCTGGCATTGACCGCTCCGCGGATCAAGGCCCGGTTTTTCCCATGATGTTGGAACTCATTAAGATCACGAAATATTTTCATCGCGGCAGCGTCAATGAAGTCTTGGCCTTGCACGATATCTCCTTGGATGTGGGTCGCGGAGATTTTGTCAGCATCATCGGCTCCAACGGCGCCGGCAAGTCCACACTGTTGAATTGTGTCGCTGGTTGTTTTTTCCCGGATCAAGGCGTCATTGTCCTGGACCAAAGGGATGTCTCCAAGTGGCCGGAGTTCAAGCGGGCTGCCCTGATCGGCCGCGTGTTTCAGGATCCCCTGTTGGGCACCTGCGCTTCCATGAGCATTGAGCAGAATTTGGCCCTGGCATTGCGTCGCGGCAGGCGACGAGGTTTGGGCCGGGGGGTGCGTTTCGAGGACCGGGAGATGTTTCGCGAAAAATTGACACATCTGGATCTCGGACTGGAGAATCGTTTACAGGATACAGTCGGCTTGCTTTCCGGCGGTCAGCGTCAGGCTCTGACCATGGTCATGGCCACTTTGGCTCGCCCGGAGATTCTGCTTTTGGACGAACACACCGCAGCCCTGGACCCTAAAACCGGGCAACAAATTCTGGATTTGACCCAGCGTCTGGTGGAAGGCATGGGGTTGACCACGTTGATGGTGACGCACAACATGCACCAGGCCCTGCGTATGGGCAATCGCTTGATCATGATGCACCGCGGAGAGGTCATTCTGGATATCGCCGGCCAGGAAAAGGCCCGTTTGCAGGTGGACGACCTGCTGGCCCGATTTTATACCTTGAAAAAAGAAGCCTTTTCTTCGGACAAAATGTTGCTCGTTTAAGAATGTAGCGCATTGTTTCGTGGCATCTTGGTTGATGCCGGTGCTCTATGAAGGTATTGCCAGTTTCTTTGCATTTGTCCTTGCCTGCCAGGTATTCCAGGGCATTTTGAAGAAGAGGAAGCAGGACAAAATCGACTCTGAGCCAGTGAATTGTTCGCCATTGCATCGGAAACCATTGAATCGTACAAGGAGATTATATGTCTGAACGTACATTGTGCATGATCAAGCCGGACGGCGTGGAACGCAACCTGATCGGTGCTGTTCTGGCGCGCATTGAATCCGCCGGATTAAAGATTGTGGCCATCAGAAAACTGCATTTGACCAAGACCCAGGCCGAAGGGTTCTATGCCGTACATCGGGAACGGCCTTTTTTTCAGAGTCTTGTTAACTACATGTCCTCAGGGTCCATTGTGGCCGCCGTGCTCCAAGGGGACAACGCCATTGCCCGATGGCGCGAACTGATGGGCGCCACCAATCCGGCCAATGCTGCGGAAGGCACCATTCGCAAGGATTTCGCCCTGGATGTGGAGCGCAACACGGTGCATGGCTCCGATGCCGTTAACACGGCCGCCCAGGAAATTCCCTATTTTTTCAATATAATGGAGTTGCAAGAGTGAGCAAATTAGAAGTGGGGTGCATCGGGCTGGGGAATATGGGCGGGGCTCTGGTCAAGGCCTTGTCCGGTCGTGAGGATACGCGCATTTCAGGGTATGATCCGGATACCGCCAAGGTCCAGGCCCTTGCCCAAACGCCGGGGTTTGTTGCCCGGTCATCCGCTGATGAGGTGTTTCAGACTGCGGAGTATGTCTTTATCGCGGTGAAACCCCAGCTCATGTCTCTAGTCCTGGCCGAGGCAAGCCGGGTTTTACAGCCCAAGACCTGCCTGATTTCCATTGCAGCGGGCATTGGCATGGAGCAGTTGCGTGAGTGGACCGGTGGGCGTTGCGCCCTGGTGCGCGTTATGCCCAACACGCCGGCCATGGTCAGGGCCGGGGTGAGCGCCGTGTGCTTTGATGATCCGCAGCTGGCCGGTGCGCAAAAGCTCGTGGTCACCGAGTTGCTTGCATTGCTGGGTCAGGTGCACGTCCTGCCGGAAAAGGATTTTCACGCCTTTACCGCTTTGATCGGCTCCGGACCGGCATATGTGTACTATATCATGGACGCCCTGGTGCAGTCCGGAGTGTCGCTGGGTCTGAACAGGACCCAGGCCGGTGCCATGGTTGCCGGACTGGTGGAGGGCGCGGTGAAACTGGCGTCCCAAACCGGACTGGAATTGTCCGCTCTGCAAGCCATGGTCACATCACCGGCCGGGACGACCATTGCCGCACTCAATCATTTGGACCGCAACGCCGTGCGCGGCGCTGTGATTGATGCGGTGGCCAGCGCCGAGAAGCGCAGCCGAACGCTGGGACGTTCCAAGGGATGAAAACCGGGGAAATGTGGCAGGTAGCCAATACCAGACCAATAAAAAAGCGGCCGCCTGACAAGGCGGCCGCTTTTTTATTGGTATATTTGGTTGTTATTAATCAAGTTCTTTAACATTCGAGGCCTGCAGGCCCTTGTCGCCTTCGACGATCTCGAATGAGACCCTGGCACCCTCCCTGAGTGTTTTGAACCCGCTGCCTTCAATGGCTGAAAAATGAACAAAAACATCCTTTCCATCTTCCTGGCCGTCCGGAGTGATGAAACCAAAACCCTTTTGCTTACTGAACCACTTTACAATGCCTTGCAAACTCATAAAAAAAAACCCTCCTTGAGAAATACAAAAAAATTGAGTCACGCAATGTCACTCTTTTGAGGGCCGTTACTCCGGATTTCTGCATTGGTCAAGTAAAAAGTGCATTGAGAACCAAACAAAATACAAAACCCGCTAAAGCGAAACAGATCCCGGTGTTGCGTGTTAAGCGCAACAGCCGGACGATTTTATCATCGTCCCAAAAGGTATCGTGTGGTCCGATCCTTGGTTTGAGCTTGAGGCACCCAAAGTATGTCGCAGGGCCGCCCATTCCGCCATGGAGCAGAAGCGCGGCCGCGGCCATGGGCCAACCCGCATTGGGGCTCTCGCTTTTGGCGGCATGGCGCATGATTTCTTTCCAGGTCGGCATGTGCGAGAAGCGCATGCCCTTGGCGCAGAGCAATAGGAAAAGAGCCGAAAGCCTGGCTGGGACAAAGGCGAGAAGATCATCCGTTTTGGCGGCGGCCCACCCGAGATTTTTCCATTGTTTGGTCGAATAGCCCCACATGGAGTCCATGGTGCTCACGGCCTTGTAAACCCAGAGCGCGGCGGGGCCCAGGAGCAGCAGATAAAAAAAAGGTGCGACAAAGGCGTCATTGAGGTTTTCGCTGACGGTTTCGGCCAAGCTGCGGCGCAAGTCATTTTCGCCGGAATTCGTGACATCCCTGCTGACAAGACCGGCCAGTGCGTTTCTGGCCTGTTCGATTTCACCGGAACGGAGCAACGCGGCAACGCGGCCTCCCTCTTGAAGGAGTCCGCCCAAAGCAAGTCCGGCATAACTGAAGTACAGGCTTAGAAACCAGCCGACAGCGGGCAGAGAGATCAAAGCCGTGACCATGATCCAGGTGCAACCTGCCATCAGCACGACGCACATTCCGCCGACGATCTGCTGGGGCATGGGAAGAAAGCGGACCCGCGGCTCCAATCGTTGCAAGACGCAGCCCAGCAAGCGAACAGGATGGGGCCATCCGGGAGGGTCCTTGAGGATGAAGTCCAGAGCCAAGGCGATCAAGGGCAGTATCGGCCAGAACATTGTCATGTTTCGTACAGGCGTAGAAAGGTAAAGACGGGGTTTTCAAATTACACGCATTGACAAAGGTTTTTTGAGTATCTGGACAGGACATGGTTTCGACGAGCAATAGGATCGCCGAAAAGCCACGATCAAAAGACACGCTTTTCCATGGCTGAAACATCGAGAATGCGGGACGGATTTGCGACGTCACGAACTCAACAGGCTGAGCTGCGTCTCCCTGGGGCCGGCCTTGCGCTGATCCTTGGCCAAGGAAGCGGCGACTTTCCCTTTTTTACATCGCACAAAGGGGTTTTGTCCCTTTCTGAAGGGATGAAGGGCGCAGGAGACGTCCGAACACAAGCGAACCTCCTTGGGACTTCCGCCGCAGCATTCAAGGCATTTGGCTCGAATGGCCCTGAGGGGATTGCGGTGGACGCGTTTTTTCGTCTTGATCTTGCCCATGGTTTGTTTGCCGGGCCGATGTCTACAAGAGGTAATAATCGGTAAACTGTTCCTGTGAGCGCTGCGGGATCGCTGCCGGGTTCAGCAGCGCACAAACTTTCTATACTTGATGCGCTGGGGAATGTCAGCTTGTTTGCCCAGGCGTTTCCGGCGATCTTCTTCATATTCCGTGAAATTCCCGTCAACAAAGGTGATCCGGCTGTCTCCTTCAAAAGCCAGGATATGGGTGGCGATGCGGTCCAGGAACCAACGGTCATGGCTGATGACCAGGACGCATCCGGCGAAACTGAGCAGGGCGTCTTCCAGGGCGCGCATGGTATTCACGTCCAGGTCATTGGTGGGTTCGTCCAAAAGCAAAACATTGGCTCCTTCCTTGAGCAATCTGGCCATGTGCACCCGGTTGCGCTCACCGCCGGAAAGCAAGCCGACCTTTTTCTGCTGGTCCGCGCCGGTGATGTTGAATCGGCCCAGATAGACCCTGGCGTTGATCTCCTGGTTGCCGAGACGGAGGAGTTCGTGTCCGCCGTTGACCATTTCAATAACGCTTTTTTCCGCGTCCAAGGCGTCGCGTTGTTGATCCACATAGGCTAGTTTCACGGTTTCACCGAGGGTGATGTCGCCGGAATCCGGCTGTTCTTGACCCGTGATCAGCCTGAAAAGGGTTGTCTTACCCGCGCCGTTGGGTCCAATAATGCCCACAATGGCGCCGGCCGGAATGAGAAAGGAAGCCTTGTCCATGAGCAGGCGGTCGTTATAGCCCTTGCTGAGATTCACCGCCTCGATGACTCTTTGTCCGAGCCGGGGGCCTGGAGGAATGAAGATTTCAAGATTTTTAGCTTGTTTTTCCGATTCCTGGGAAAGCAATCGTTCATAGGCCCCGATGCGCGCCTTGTTCTTGGCATGGCGGGCGTGCGGGGACATGCTGATCCATTCCAGTTCGCGCTCCAGGGTTTTTTGACGATCGCTTTCGGATTTTTCCTCCCGGCGCAGTCGTTCTTTTTTTTGAACCAGCCAGGACGAATAATTGCCTTTCCAGGGTATGCCCCGCCCCCGGTCCAATTCCAGGATCCATCCGGCGACATTGTCCAGGAAGTACCGGTCGTGGGTTACCGCGATGATGGTCCCGGAGTAGTTGTGCAGATGATGCTCAAGCCACGCTACGGATTCCGCGTCCAGGTGATTGGTGGGTTCATCCAAAAGGAGGATGTCCGGCTGTTGCAGCAGGAGGCGACACAGGGCCACGCGACGCCGTTCTCCGCCGGAGACGATGTCCAAACGCATATCGGGCGGTGGGCAGCGCAGGGCGTCCATGGCCATTTCCAGACGGCTTTCCAAGTCCCAGGCGTTCATCGCGTCCAGTTTGTCCTGAACGGCCCCTTGCCGGATGAGCAAGGCGTCCATTTCCTCGTCACCCAGGGGTTCGGCGAACCGGGCGTTAATCTCTTCGAACTCCCTAAGCAATGCCACGGTTTCACTGGCTCCTTGCTCCACGATTTCCCGGACGGTGCGGGTTTCATTGGCCAGGGGCTCCTGTTCCAGATATCCGATGGTATAGCCCGGTGCGAGCACCGTTTGCCCATGGAAATCCTGATCAACACCTGCCAGGATTTTCAAAAGAGTACTTTTTCCTGATCCGTTGATGCCCAAAACCCCGATTTTGGCACCGTAGAAATAGGACAGGGAAATGTCTTTGAAAATGGGTTTGCGCTCAAAAAATTTGCTTACCCTGTGCATGCTGTAAATTATTTTTTTGTCGTCCGTGCTCATGGAATCTTGGATAGGTTCAGCAGAAGGTTGAAGATGAAAAAAACCGGGCAACCTCGTTTGAGACTGCCCGGTTCACAAGCTTGAATTGTTATTCCGGTTAGTGGCTGTGACCGTTGGAATTCTCGGAGTCGCTGAGGGTGTCTTTCAGGGACTTGATGAGAACGTAACCGACCCCGGAACCAATGAGGATCAGAGCAAGATAAAAAGCACCCATGAAAATGGCGTGATCAGGCATCCACCAAGGGATATCCTGGGGCAAAAAACTTTGAATGGTTTCGCCAGGAAGCATGAGATCTCTCCAGAAAAGCAAGAGGATTATTTAACGGATTCTTTCAACAGTTTGCCAGGACGAAATTTGACCACTTTGCTGGCCGGTATCTTGATTGCCTTGCCGGTGCGTGGATTGCGTCCGGTTCGTGCCTTTCGTAGCTGGACTTCAAAAGTTCCAAAACCGGTCAGCGTCAATTTTCCTTGGGAGGCAAGCACTTCCTCAACGGAAGCGATGAAGGAGTTCAGTGCGTTTTCCGCACTGGCCTTGGTCATCCCGGCCTTGCTAGCAATTTTTGCAATCAAATCCGCTTTTGTCATAACGCTCTCTCCTTTTCAGTGATGAATGATTAATGATTTCGATTACAGCCACGTTATAGCCTCTCCTGAACTTCAACCACGAATTGCACCTAGCGTAAAGAGGCCGCCATTGCAAGAATTTGAAGAAAAAAAATGAGTAATTATCCTATATTTGAACGGCATTTATCTAGAAAGATATATTTTTAATAATGTTACCAAGATGTTGCTTAAGAAAACATTCAATCGTTTTTATGAATTTCAGCACAACCTTGCGAAGTCTTTTTTTGGATTATTCTCCAGCAAACATGATTTAATTTAGTCTACTCTTTTGATTTTGTCCACAAAAAACACGATCTATTCAAGATTGACGGGGTCTGTGTTCAACGCGGGCATTTTTTCATGCTCCTTGGTGACGATAAATTGTTCCGTCATCCATCCCAGGGTGCCAAATCGGCCTTGATTGAGCGATAACAGTCGCGGCTTGTCAAGTGAAAACCGTCACGTTAACGTATCAACATAACTCGCACTTGAAGCACGTTTTAGGAATTCTTCTTGTTCGGCGAGGTTCGTCCGAACGTTTGCTCGAGGATCAGGCCATGCCCAAATATTCTCCGACAGAAGAAGATGTTGTCAATCGCCTTCTTCCCTCATGTTTTTCCTTTTCGGGCTTTCTCGGGAAAGACTCGAGAACATGGGAGGAAATCTTGGCCTCGGATGCGCGAACTTTGAAAGACCTTGGCGTTGATCGAATAATACTGGTGGACGCCTTGCGCAAAATCTACGACAAAGCCCTGCGGGCCTTGGGGGATGCAGTGGAGGTTGCTCCGGGCGTCCTTGCCTCCTGCCTGGAATGTCGTGGACGGATTCCGTCCCCCTTCCCAAACGAGGGAACATTCGCCAAACATCAAGTCCGGGTGGTTGATCAATCCGGCAGACATTGTTTTTTGATCACGGAGTTGGGACTGCATCTTATCGAACAACATGGTTTTTTCCAAGGCCACGGTTCTTTCTTTCGCATCGATCCAGGTCAGGCCGCAGTATTGCTGGGGCTTTGCATTCCGCCCGTCAATACAGGCAGTGAATAATGTCTGGAATCATCTGAAAGCCCGCACCCACTTCTCGACTCATTTTTCGATGACTATTTGAGTTCATCAAACCGGGCGATATGCTCCCAGGCTTCCTCAGCGGTCTCGACATAGCTGAATATGTGCAGATCCTTGGCGGAGATGGTTCCTTCATGGACCAGGGCTTCGAAATTAATCACTTTACGCCAAAATTCGCCGCCAAACAGCAAAACAGGCATGGGTTTGATCTTCTGGGTTTGGATCAGGGTCAGGGCTTCAAAAAGTTCGTCCAGGGTGCCGAATCCCCCGGGAAAGGCGACCAGTGCTCTGGCCCTGATCAAAAAATGCATCTTGCGCACCGCGAAATAGTGAAACTGGAAGGACAGTTCCGGGGTAATATACAGGTTGGGCGCCTGTTCATGGGGCAGGACGATGTTCAGGCCGATGCTCTTGGCCTTGACCTCGTCCGCGCCGCGATTGGCCGCCTCCATGATGCCCGGTCCTCCCCCGGTGATAACCACATGGGTGTTTTTATCGGCACATTGACAGTTTTTGGAAATAATGGCGGCAAGTTTGCGCGCCTCCTCGTAATACTTGCTGTTGTCCAAGGCTCGCCGTGCCGCCTGCAGGCGTATTTGCAGGGAAGTCTCCGAGGGGTCCTGCTGCATTTCGTTTTGGATGGCGTTTAATTCCGTCTGGGCGGTTTGTCTGTCTTGAAGCCGGGCGCTGCCGAAGATGACAACCGTTGAATCGATTTTGTATTTCTGCATCAACAGCTCTGGCTTGAGCAGTTCCAGCTGCAGCCGGATCGGACGTAATTCCTCCTGAAGGATGAAGTCGTGGTCCAAAAACGCCAGTCGATAGGCCGAAGATTCGGTTTGGGGCGTAACTGCGGCAAGCCGGGAAGCGGCGGCATCTTCCAGGGCGGAGGGGAATATTTTTTTCGGGGCGGCAGTGGACATGGGCGGGTTGCTCCTTAGTTTGAAAAGACTATCAGGGAAGGATGGCCATTTCCAATGGACACCTAGCGTTTTGTCGGCCAATTTCGCGAAAGTCAAGGCGCGTTGGGCAAAACACGTCAACACTTGAAGCAACGGCCTGCCAAAGACACCGTGGGTTGCCGGTCATGCTGACGGATGGTTGCCAAAGCTTCATGGAGCGCCTATCACTTCGCCTTAAGCGACGCATCATCCCGTGTGAAGCCCAACGGAGACAAGGAAAAGATATATGTTACGGCAAAAGCATTTGGAGGCCTATGCGCAGGTGATGGTCTGGGCCTTGGACACGGCCAGGGCTCGAAAATTGCGCAAGGGCAATATTGTTTTGCTGCAGATTGATCCCGCGGCCCAAGGGCTGGCCGAAGAAATTCATCGTGTTTTATTGCCACGGGGACTGCATGTGGTGGTCCGCTGGAATCCCACCGTGGCCATGGAACACTCGTTCTACACCCTTGGCCAGAACAAGCAGCTGACCTTCCATCCCCCTGGAACAAGGCAGCTTATGCAGTCCCTGCACGGTGCCATTCATTTGCGAGGACCGGAATCGTTGACCCATTTGCGACAGGTGTCGCCCGAGCGGATCAGCAAGGCCGCTCTGGCACGCAAGCCCCTGCGGGACATTCTGGATCAGCGCGAGCAAAAAGGTGTTTTTGGCTGGACTCTGGCCATGTGTCCCACCTTGCAAATGGCTCAAGCCGCGGACATGGATTTGCAGGAATATTCTCAGCAGGTCATCAATGCCTGTTATTTGGATGCAGACGACCCGGTCAGCCGCTGGGGGGAGGTCTTTCGGTCCGTGAATCAGATTAAACGCTGGCTGAACAGCCTCAAGCCCGTATCCTTGCGGGTGGAGTCCACAAATATGGACCTGGAGGTGACCGTGGGCGAGCAGCGGCGGTGGGTGGGACTTTCCGGGCACAATATTCCCAGTTTTGAGATGTTTTTTTCCCCTGATTGGCGCGGGGTGCGCGGGGTCTATTACGCGGATCAACCGTCCTACCGCAACGGCAATATTGTTCGAGACGTCAGGCTGGATTTTGTGGACGGCAGGGTTGTTTCAGCCATGGCCGAGGAAGGGGAGGAGTTTCTCCGTTCCCAAGTGGCCATGGATGCCGGGGCTTCCCAGGTTGGAGAGTTTTCACTGACTGACAGGCGTTTTTCCCGGATCACCAAATTCATGGCCAATACCCTTTATGATGAAAATTTCGGGGGCGATTTCGGTAATTGCCATTTGGCCCTGGGATCTTCCTATATTGAATCCTTCGCGGGCAAGGCATCCGACATGAACCGGCGTCGAAGAACTGCCCTGGGCTTCAATGAATCCGCCTTGCATTGGGATTTGGTCAATACCAGGGACAAGATCGTCACGGCCCTTTTTGCTTCGGGAAAAAGCAGGGTCATTTACGAACACGGGACGTTTCAGTGCTGATTTTAGTCTACTGTCATGTCACGCTTGAAATGTTAGAAAAAATCAGGTATGGTCAGAAAAAACGGAGGAGACCATGCCTAAGATCAAGTATCGATTTTCACTGAGCCAAGAGGAACGTGATGAATTAAA
>DSBL01000118.1 GCA_011049455.1 Desulfonatronum sp.
CACTAGCAGACCGCGGCCAAAGACGGACCATGTCTGGCGAACACCCAGCTAAAAAAACAATTGATTACAAACTGTTAAGGAGGACGAGGCGTGAGCGCTGCACAAGCAACCCCGGCGAAATTTGATTTCAAACGATTGTTCTTTCTTTTTCTCGGCCTGTTCTTGTTTGCCGTTGTCTACTATTCCCCGCCCTGGCCCGATGCCGTGGATCCCATGGGCAAGATTTTCGCCCTGCCCACCGAAGGCAAGGCCGCCTTGGCCCTGTTCCTGCTCGCCGGCACCTGGTGGGTGTTCGAGGTTCTGCCCATCGGCGTCACCGGCCTGACCATCGGCGTGGTCCAGGCCCTGTTCTTCATCCGCCCGGCCAGCGCGGCCTTCAAGGACTTCATGGACCCCTCGGTGCTGTTCATCTTCGGCTCTCTGATGATCGGCGCGGTGTTCACCAAGGTGGGCATCACCAAGCGGTTGGCCTATAAGATGCTGATGATCGTGGGCGAGCGCACCTCCATGATCTACCTGGGCTGCTTCGTGGTCACGGCTCTGCTCACCCATGTCATGGCCCACACCGCGGTGGCCGCCACCATGTACCCCCTGCTGCTGTCCATCTACGCCCTGTACGAAGGCGGGGACAAGCCCACCAAATTCGGCAAGGGTCTGTTCATCGGCATGGCCTTTGTGGCCGGCGCGGGCAGCATCATCACCCTGCTGGGCGCGGCCCGGGGCATCGTGGCCCTGGGCTTTTACCAGGAAATCACCGGCAATGAGATCTCCTTTTTCGAGCTGTCCTACTACATGGCGCCCATCGGCTGGCTCATGGTTTTCCTGCTCTGGCTCTTAATCATGATTTTCCTGAAGCCGGAAAAGGCCGTGATGCCGGGTCTGCGGGACAAGGCCAAGCAGCTCAGCGCGGAGATGGGTCCGTTTTCGCGCAATGAAATCCTGGCCTCGGCCATCATTTTCGGGGTCATCTTCTTCCTTTCCCTGCAGTCCTTTATCCCGGCTTTGGCCGAATTCAACAAGGCCGCCGTATTGCTGGTCTCCACGGTGCTCTTCTTCATCTTCAAGATCCTGGACATCCGGGACCTGGAAGACGTGCCCTGGAACATCATCCTCCTGTTCGCCGGAGCCATGAGCATGGGCTTCTGCCTCTGGCAGACCGGGGCCGCGGAATGGCTGGCCATTAACTGGCTGGGCTTTTTCCAGGAGGCGCACTGGTTTATCTTTGTCATTGCCATTGCCTTTTTCGTGATGATCATGACCAACTTCATCATGAACGTGGCCGCCATCGCCATTTCCGTGCCCGTGGCCCTGGTAGTGGCGCCCTATCTGGGCGTGGCCCCGGAGGTCATCGTCTTCGCGGCCCTGGTCACCGCGGGCATGCCCTTCCTGCTTCTGGTGGGCGCGGCGCCCAACGCCATCGCCTACAACTCCCGGCAGTTCACCAGCGGAGAGTTCTTTGCCTACGGCATCCCGGCGTCCATCCTGCTCATGGCCCTGGTGGCCCTGGCCGTGCTTTTGGTCTGGCCGCTGCTGGGCATGCCCGTGCTAGCGCCGCAGTAAACTAAACCAGCAACTCCATCCGTTCCGGCCCGTTGCAACGGGCCGGAACGGATGTTTTTCCCAAGGAGGTCCCCATGCCCGCGGAACGCATTCTTCTCGTCGACGATGAACAGGAATTCCTCCGTCCTTTGTCCAAGCGCCTGGTAATGCGCGGGTTCAGGGTCAGCACGGCGGAATGCGGCGCCGAAGCCTTGGCCCTGCTGGATCATGAAAGCTTCGGCGCCGTAGTCCTGGACCTGGTCATGCCGGACATGGACGGTCTGGAGACCCTGCGTCAGATCATGCAAAAAAACCCCAGTCAGCAGGTCATTTTGCTCACGGGCAAGGGCACGGGCGTGCACGAATCCGAGGCCCTGAAGCTGGGGGCTTTGGATTTCCTGCGCAAGCCCGTGGACATGGACGTGCTTGTCGAACGCCTGAAGACCAACAACCTGCAGAAACTCAAGCAGCGCATCCTGCGTCGGGTGGCCGTGAACCTGAAGAAAAGCGGCTTTGACGCCGCGCCCTATGTCCGGGACCTGGTGCCCATGGAGCAGTTCTGCCAGTTCTACGCCTTCTACGGCCTGACCCACCATCATCCCCTGTATTTCGCCTTCAGCAATTCCGGCCTGGCCGGGAGTTACTTCCTGGGCAAGTGCATCGTGGAACATTCCCTGGTGTACAAGAGCGACGTGCGCGGCGACGAGCTGAAGACCAAGGGGCAGGTCTATGCCGTGGACGGGATGCAGATCCCCCTGCACAAGGACGAGATGATCCACATCATCGACAGCTATTTGATCAAAGCCTTGGTGCACAACTATTCCCACGATCCGGAAAACCTGGAAACCTTCACCATCCGCAACACCATCGCCCTGCCTTACGCCAACATTCACGGCGCGCCCATGGAAGGCTGCTTTTTGGGCCCCTTTGCCACCGTGGACCTGACCGCGGTGCACGACTGCGTGGTCGGCGAATACGCCTACGTACAGACCAAGGAACTGGCCCACGCCACTGTTCCCGCGGGTCTGGTCTGGATCAAGTCCGGAGACGTTTTCGAATTCAAGTACCAGCATGATCCAAAACTGCTGGCCAAGTATATTTCCATGCCCCCCGGCGAGCAGCCCAAGGGTCTGTTCATGGACTTCGAAGAAGAGCGGCAGGACGCGTTCCAGCCCTGTTTCGACCAGGTTTGCCTGGCCCATGAACTGGATGTGCCCACCTGGAGCGCCCTGAGTCCGTATGCCGTGGCCAAGGGGGAATGCGCGCTCGGGGAAAACGTCATTGTCTGCCAGCGGGCCTATCTGGAAAACGCCAAGCTGGGCCGCGGCGCCAATGCCCAGGAGCACTGCTCGATCATTGATTCCGAACTGCAGGGCCTGAACATCACGGCCCACGGTGGAATCCTCATCAACTGCCGCATGGGCGAGAAGGTCTTCGTGGCCTTCAATTCCTTTTTGCGGGGCCTGAAGGAAGCACCCTTGAAGGTCGGGTCCGGGTGCATGGTCATGCCCCACACCATCATTGACCTGGAAGAGCCCCTGGAAATCCCGCAGCGCCATGTGGTCTGGGGTTTCATCCGCAACAAGGCCGATCTGGCCGGCCACAGCATTGCCATTGAAAAATTAAGGGCCGTCCAGGGCCAGGTCTCCATGGGCGCCATGACCTTCACGGGCGACGGCGAGGCTCTGGTCTCGGCCTTTGAGCACCGCATCGAACACATCCTGGAGGCCAACGGCGCCTACTTTGACGGCGAAAAAGGCCTTGGCCACGCCCAGAAAAACCAGGCCATGTCCTTCAACACCATCCAGCCTTACGCCGAAGGACCCTTCAAGGGCCTCTACCCGACCATTGAAATCCGGCCCATTGAGCCGTAAACAACAAAGCCCCGCCGGCCAGAAACAATGGGCAGGCGGGGCTTCACACAAGCATTAATGGCATTCTCGCAGACTCTCATCCCCGCGACTTGTTGTAATCCTGCAAAAACCGAACTTCCCCCACTCCTTTCTTGGCCGCGGCAATACCCTTGACCGTGGCCGCAGCCGCAGCCACGGTGGTAATGTAGGGCACCCGGTACTGAATGGCGGCCTTGCGGATGTAGGAATCATCCACGGTGCTGGTCCGGCCGGCCGGGGTGTTGATCACCAGCCGAATCCGGCCGTTCTTGATCTGGTCCACGATGTTCGGCCGGCCTTCATGCATTTTCAGGATCGGCTCCACGGAAACGCCCCGTCCTTCCAGAAATTCCCGTGTGCCCTGGGTGGCAATGATCTGGTAGCCCAGTTTCTGAAACCCTTCGACCACACCCAGGATGGCCGCCTTGTCCCGGTCGTTCACGGAAATCAACACCCCGCCCTCCCCAGGCATGTCCTGGCCCGCGGCCACTTGGGATTTGTGAAAAGCCATCCCAAAAGACTCGGCCAGACCGAGCACCTCGCCGGTGGAGCGCATTTCCGGGCCCAGCACCGGGTCCACTTCCGGGAACATGTTGAAGGGAAAGACCGCTTCCTTCACCCCGAAATGGCCGGGATGCCGCTCGCTCAGGCCCAGATCGGCCAGCTTCTCGCCGAGCATGATCCGGGTGGCCAGGCGGGCCATGGCGATCCCGCAGACCTTGGATACCAGGGGCACGGTCCGCGAGGCCCGGGGGTTGGCCTCCAGTACGTAGACCGTATCCGCGGCCACGGCGTACTGGATGTTCATCAGTCCGACCACGTTGCAGGCCGCGGCGATTCTGCGGGTGTACTCGCGGATGGTCTCGAGATGTTCGGGTTTGATGCTCACCGCCGGGATGACGCAAGCCGAATCCCCGGAATGCACTCCGGCCAGCTCGATCTGCTCCATGACCGAGGGCACGAAGGCGTCCGTACCGTCGGCAACGGCGTCGGCCTCGGCCTCAATGGCGTTTTCCAAAAATTTATCGATGAGAATGGGCCGGTCCGGGGTCACGTCCACGGCCGCGGCCAAATAGGATTCCAGCATTTCCCGGTCATGCACGATTTCCATGCCCCGGCCTCCCAGTACGTAGGACGGCCGGACCATCAACGGGTAGCCGATGCGCCCGGCCACGACCAGAGCCTCATCCAGGGTCACGGCCATGCCGGATTCAGGCATGGGAATGCCCAAACTCTCCATCAGCTGGCGAAAGCGGTCCCGATCCTCGGCCAGATCGATGGTTTCCGGGGAGGTGCCCAAAATGCGCACGCCGGCCTTGGCCAGTTCCGCCGCGATATTCAAGGGCGTCTGCCCGCCGAACTGCACGATCACGCCCTCGGGCTGTTCCTTCTCGTAGATGCTGAGCACGTCTTCCACGGTCAAGGGCTCGAAATAGAGCCGGTTGGAGGTGTCGTAATCCGTGGACACGGTTTCCGGGTTGCAGTTGACCATGATCGACTCCAGTCCGGCCTCGCGGATGGCCAGGGCCGCGTGCACGCAGCAGTAGTCGAACTCGATGCCCTGGCCGATGCGGTTGGGACCGCCGCCCAGAACCATGATCTTTCTGCCCGTTCCCGCGGCCACCTGGTCCGCGGCGTTGTACGTGGAATAATAGTAGGCCGCGTCCTGCTCCACCCCGCTCACCGGTACGGGATTCCAGGCCTGATCCAGACCCAGGGTGATGCGCCTAAGCCGGATTTGCTCCTCGGAAACCCCGGAAAGTCTGGCCAGATAGCGGTCCGCAAAGCCGTCGCGCTTGGCCTGAATCAACAGGTCGTCCGGGATGACCCGGCTCTGCAGGGAAAGAATTTGCTCCTCCAGTTCCACCAGTTCGCGCACCTGGTGGATGAACCAGGCCTTGACGCCCGTTTTCTGGTGCAGATCCTCCACGCTGACGCCCTTGCGCAGGGCCTCATACATGATGAACAGCCTTTCGCTGGTGGGTGCGGCCAGCAGATCCAAAAGCTGATCCGCGGTTTTCTGATGGTAGTTTTTCGCAAATCCCAGACCGAATCGCCCCCGCTCCATGGAACGCACCGCCTTTTGCAGCGCCTCCTTGAAATTTTTGCCGATGCTCATCACCTCGCCCACGGCTCGCATCTGGGTGCCCAAAAGATCCAGGGCTCCGGGGAACTTCTCGAAATCCCAGCGGGGAAACTTGACCACCACGTATTCTCCCCAGGGCGTATACTTATCCAGGGTTTTCTCGCGCCAATAGGGAATCTCGTCCAGGGTCAGGCCGCAGGCCAGCAACGCGGAAACATAGGCAATGGGAAATCCCGTGGCCTTGGAGGCCAGGGCCGAAGAACGCGAGGTACGCGGGTTGATCTCGATGATCACCACCCGACCGGTTTTCGGATCGTGGGCGAACTGAATGTTGGTCCCGCCAATGACCTGGATGGCCTCCACGATGGCGTAGGAATACTTCTGCAGCCGCTCCTGCAGCTTTTTGCCGATGGTCAGCATGGGCGCGGTGCAGATGGAATCGCCCGTATGCACGCCCATGGGGTCGACGTTCTCGATGAAGCAGACCGTGACCATTTGGTTTTGGGCGTCCCGGACCACTTCCAATTCCAATTCCTCCCAGCCCAGGACGGACTCCTCCACCAGGATCTGTCCGGCCATGCTCGCGGCAATGCCCCGGCGGGCCACGATGCGCAGCTCTTCCTGATTGTACACCAATCCTCCGCCGGTACCGCCCATGGTATAGGCCGGACGGATCACCACCGGATACCCCAGCCGAGCCGCGATGTCCTCGGCCTGGTCCACGCTGTAGGCCGGCTCGCTCCTGGGCATCTCAATGCCCAGCCGGATCATGGTTTCCTTGAAGGCGATGCGGTCCTCGCCCCGCTCGATGGCGTCCAGCTGCACTCCGATGACCTGAATCCCGTACTGTTCCAATACCCCGGCCTTGGCCAGCCCGGAGGTCAAGTTCAATCCGGTCTGGCCGCCCAGATTGGGCAAGACCGCGTCGGGCCGTTCCTTGGCGATGATCCGGGTTATACTTTCCACGTTCAAGGGTTCAATGTACGTGGCATCGGCCATTTCCGGATCAGTCATGATCGTGGCCGGGTTGGAATTGACCAGCACGATCTTGTAACCCAGCTTGCGCAAGGCCTTGCAAGCCTGTGTTCCGGAATAATCAAACTCGCAGGCTTGGCCGATGATGATCGGACCGGAACCGATGATCAGGATTTTGTGGATATCAGTTCGTTTGGGCATGGGCATGACCACCTTTGCTCACGGGTGCTGGAATTCCGGCCAGGGCCGGAATCTTTTGGACAAAATGCGACAACGGCAAACAACCGGACACGACCTACCCGATTTCCTATCCTTTTGCCAGCAATCCCCTCCAGGGTCCCAGGAATTCGTCAAAGTCGCGTCCGTTCCTTGTCTGCCAGTGTCCAGGTCCGTGCCCAGTCGCAAAAAAAACCGTTTTGCGGAGGCGTTGCTCCGCAAAACGGTTTTCCAAAAGGACCAAAAAAACATCAAGCCGCCTCAAGCCACATCCACCACTTCCAAATCAAACGTCAGGTTCTCGCCGGCCAGGGGATGGTTGGCGTCCAAGGTAATGGTTTTTTCCGTCAGTTCCGCGACGGTGACCACCGAGGTCTGACCTTCCTGGCTGACCTGCAGCTGCTGTCCCACCTCGGGCTGGATATGTTCCGGCAGCTGGGCCCGGTCCACGGAAAACAGCAATTCCTCCTGACGCGGCCCATAGGCGTTCTCCGCGGCAATGGTCACGGTTTTCTTGTCCCCGGCCTGCATTCCGGTCACCGCGTCCTCGAAGCCGGGAATCAATTGCCCTTGGCCCATGGTGAATTCCAGCGGATCGCGCCCGTGGGAACTGTCGAAAACCTGGCCGTTGTCCAGGCGTCCCGTATAGTGAACCTTGACCTGATTGCCGTTTGTGGCCTGTGTCATGCTACCTCCTTGGTTTAAAATGAAAAAATTGCGTCGACTGTGGAAATGCTGTCGCGGCCTGCTTATCGGTGTTCCTTGATGGTCTGCAAGACAACGTCGTCATATGTTTCCATCAGCCGTTCCAGCCGCCAGGGGTTGGACACGAGATAGACCAGGTCACCATCGATATCCTTGGCTATCTCCCGGCCGTTGTCGTTGACGAATTGCCTGGCGCCCGAACCGCCGGCGATCCAGCGCGCCCCGGTGATGTCCACGGACTCGTACCCGGCCTCCACGTTGTATTCGTCCTTGAGCCTGGCCATGGTGATCTCGAACTGCAGCGGCCCCACCGCGCCCAAAAGATAGTCGTTGGAACGCAGCGGTCGGAAGACCTGCACCGCGCCCTCCTCGCAAAGCTGCAGCAATCCCTTTTCCAACTGTTTGGAACGCAGCGGATCCTTGAGCCGGACCCGGCGGAAATGTTCCGGCGCAAAGCTGGGAATGCCCGTGAACTTGAGCGGCTCCTTGCTGGAGAACGTATCCCCTATCTTGATGGTCCCGTGATTGTGGATTCCGATGATGTCACCGGGCCAGGCTTGGTCCACGCCGGTGCGGTCATGGGCCATGAAAATCGTGGCTTTGGCGATCTGCATGTCCTTGCCGATGCGGTGGTGCCGCACGCGCATGCCTTTCTGAAACTGACCGGAGACAATACGCAAGAAGGCGATCCGGTCCCGGTGGGCCGGGTCCATGTTCGCCTGGATCTTGAACACCACTCCGGAAAATTCCGGATCCAGGGGCGAAACCATGCGTGTTTCCGCCTGGCGCGGCTGCGGCGGGGGCGCCAGTTCCACAAAGGTGTCCAGCAACTCCCTGACCCCGAAATTATTGATGGCGCTGCCGAAAAACACCGGCGACTGTCGGGCCGCCAGATAGCGCTGGACATCAAAGGGATGACCGGCCCCGGACAGCAGCTCCGCGTCCTGGCGGAGCTGCTGGGCATCCGCGCCCAGCAGGTCGTCCAGCGCTGGATCGTCCAGGCCCTTGACATGGCGTACGTCCAAAGGCCGGGTGGATTTTTGTCCGTCAGGCACGAAAAAACGCAATTCGTCCCGACGCAGGTCGAACACCCCCTTGAACCCGCGGCCCGTGCCCACGGGCCAGGTCAACGGCGCGCATTCAATGCCCAAATTAGTCTCAATGTCGTCCAGCAGCTCGATGGGTTCCAGCCCGTCCCTGTCCAGCTTGTTGATGAAGGTCATGATCGGCGTACGGCGCATCCGGCAGACCTCCATCAACTTTTTGGTCTGCGTCTCCACGCCCTTGGCGCTGTCAATGACCATCAATACGGAATCCACGGCCGTGAGTACGCGGTAGGTGTCCTCGGAAAAATCCTGGTGCCCGGGCGTATCCAGGAGATTGATCTCATAGTCTTGGTAATCGAACTTCATCACCGAGGAGGTCACGGAAATGCCTCGTTCCCGCTCCACGGCCATCCAATCCGAGGTGGCCCCGCGCGAGGCCTTCTTGGCCTTGACCGCGCCGGCCAAATGAATGGCGCCGCCGAACAGGAGCAACTTTTCCGTGAGCGTGGTCTTGCCCGCGTCCGGATGGCTGATGATGGCGAACGTGCGTCGGCGCTGGACCTGTTTTTGCTGAATGTTCATAGAAGGCAAAGGCTGTTCCTGTAAGGATCAAGAAAGCAGAACGCCGCCCCTGGAAAAAACCGTCGGCGGCAACCGGAAATATGACGAGTGGGAATATCAGGGATGCATGGAATTTTTGACTTGCAAAAAAAAAATATACTGCTTTATTTACAGGTCCGGGTCAAGCCCTGGCCAAGGTATAAGCAGGGACCCGTCAAAGTCATTTTTCCTTGGTCGGCCATGCCGGTTTTGCGAGGGCTGTAAACTCCCTCGCCGCCTGCGTAAGGAAAAACCGATGCCCCCCCAAAATCTTAACCATGTGCTGTCATTGACCGGCATCGGTTATATCAACGCAGGGCATGCTCGGTCAGACAGAACACCCCTCGCAAAACCGGAACGATCGGCCTTCTTGCTGGCAAAATTATTTCTTGCCGACATCAAAGAAAGGACTTTGACGGGATACTGAAGGTATAAGACTGTTTGAACATGGAAATGCCCTATGGGACGTGTTTTGTGCTTGTCCTTGACCCTCATGCGCCTTGTCAGGGTCAGGACTATGACCTATCGTCTCAAGATGAACGCCTGACATATTCAACACACAAAAACCCGATCACGATATCGCCATATCGCACATATTTTTTACGATACCCCTCACTGTTAAAATATTTCGGCAAACATGATCAGAGAAGAAAACATGCACACTCCATCTGGCGAACATCCAAGCAATGGTCACACGCATCACCGCCACGGGGATCATGATCACGCCTTGCCTTCTTCTCCGGATAGTAGTGGGCATGACCACGAGCACGGGCACCGCCACGGGCCCGAAGCCCCGCCAGGTCCGAAGCGGCCCGGCATTCTCCTGGCCGCCTTCGGCACGGCGGTTGCGCAAGCCTGCCAAGCTTATGAAATCTTTGAAACCGAAGTCCATGAACGCTTCCCGGATATTCCCGTGGCCTGGGCCTACACCGCGCACAAGGTCCGCCGCAAGCTTGCAAAAACAGGCAAGGAACGCGACTGCGTGGCCACGGCCTTGAGCAGAATACATGACCACGGCGTGACGCACCTGGTGGTGCAGTCCCTGCACACCGTGCCCGGCGTGGAATACTTCTGGACCCAGAACCTGGCCAAGGCTTACGAGCACCCGCGCAAGGGCTTTCATCAGGTCAGCCTGGGCACACCGTTGCTGCATGACGAGAATGACCTGGAACGCGCCCGGACCTGTCTTGCCAGCTTCATTCCAAAAGAAAGAACCGCGGATGAGGCCGTGATCCTGGTGGGCCACGGCACCTATCACCGCGGCCAGCAGCGCTATCTGGACTTCCAGACCTGCATCCGAAAAGAGGATCCGCTGCTGTTCATGGGTCTGCTCATGGGCGAGCCAGGCCTTTTGTCCCTGATCGAACGACTCCATCGGGCCAAGGTCTCAACGGTCTGGCTGCTGCCGTTCATGGCCGTGTCCGGCCATCACGTACGCAAGGACATGTTCGGCGATCATTCCCATTCCTGGCAAAACCAGCTCGCAGCAGCCGGCTTCCTGGTTCGCAAACGCGTTCTTGGAACCATCGAATTTCCATGTTTTCGTACCATCTGGCTGGACCACCTGGCCGAAGCCATGGATTGCCTGCGAATCACCGCGTCCTGAAAAGCATCGGACATTCACGACATCCGCTTTTCATTCAAGGCGATCTCCACCAGCAACTTCTCAGCCGCCAGGATCACGCCGTGGCCGACTCTGCCGGCCACGAGCATGAACAGGTCTCCGTAATGAAGCCAGGCCGGTGCAAGCCCTTAAATTGCCTTGCGCCGAACCGGACATGACAATTGGCCTGCTCAGATCACCCGGTTGAACATCATGGTATGGCTGGAATGCGAACGGGTGGCTTTTGGAAGCAAAAAAACAGCCTGGAAAAAAAACACGGGCAACAGCAGCTCGAATCCCTCTTCCAGCGCCGTGCAGATCGTGGTAGCCCCAACAGACAAGGTAAGACCGAAAAAACCTTCCAAATAGGCTGGGAGGCGATCCATGATTTTCGTCGCCGGTACCAGGATCACGCCGAGCATGGTCACCTGGCCCGCAGGTTGCGCATGGCCCCCGCTATAAAAAAACCATCTTCCGAAGCGCAACAGGAGGTGCAGGGCAACGGCAAGGATGCCCAGCATCAATAGCAGAACCAGCAGGCGCTCCAGCCAGAAAATATCCTGCTCCACATAAAAGCTCAGCTTGGTGATGCTGACGTGGGTCACGGACTTGTTCAATCCGAGTTCCCGCAGCCCCGCGATGATGGCCAGGGCCGCCAGGGAAAACGTCGTCAAGCCCCGGGGACGGACCCCGAAAAGCACCACCAGGGCCAGGACGAACCACAAGACAGCACTCGCGATTTCAAAAGGACCGCTTTCCGAAAACATGAACGCGTTGGTGTCCAGGGGCAGGACTATGGCCAGCAGGACCAGAGACAACCCGTATGCCAGGCAGGCATAGAGATTGAAAACCAATGCCCTGGAAAACGTCTCCCAAAACCTTCTCATCGTTTCTTCCGCCCGAACAGCTGGACCACCCAGACGTAGAACAGGGGGATGAAAAAGATGGCCAGGAAGGTCGCCGTAACCATCCCGCCCAGCACGCTGGTGCCGATGGCCGTCTGCGCGCCCGCGCCCGCGCCCGTGGCCTTGGCCAGGGGCAGCACCCCGAATCCGAAAGCCAAGGAGGTCATCACAATGGGCCTAAGCCGCAGCTTGGCCGCCTCCAGGGTGGCCGCAAGCAGGCCCATGCCCTCGCGCACCCTGAGCATGGCGAACTGCACGATGAGAATGGCGTTTTTGGTGGTCAATCCCAGTACGGTGAGCAGACCGATCTGAAAATAGACGTCATTGGGAAAGCCCCGCAGCATGGACGCGGCCACGCCGCCGATGACGCCCAGAGGCAGAACCAGCATGATGGAAATGGGCATGGTCCAGCTTTCATACAGCGCGGCCAGACACAAAAAGATCACGATCATGGAAAAGGCATACAGGATGCCGGTCTGGGCCGTGGCCATCCGCTCCTGATAGGAAATGCCGCTCCAGTCGTAGCCCACGCCCTCGGGTAGTTTGGCCACGATCTCTTCCATGGCCTGCATGGCCTCGCCCGTGCTTTTACCGTGCGGGGCTTCGCCCATGATGTTCATGGACGGGAAGGCGTTGAACCGTTCCAGGCGCGGCGACCCAAAATCCCAACGACTTGTGGCAAAAGCGGTCAGCGGAGTCATGCCCCCGGCAGCATTGCGCACGTAAAGCCGCTCCAGATCCTCGGGCAGCATGCGGTGCAAAGCGTCTGCCTGGACATAGACCCGTTTGACCCGTCCGTTCTGGATGAAGTCGTTCACGTACGACCCGCCGAACGCGGCGGAGACGGTGTTGTGGATCGAGTTGATGGGCACGCCCAGAGTGCCGGCCCGCTCCCAGTCCACGTCCAGACGGTACTGGGGCACGTCCTCCATCCCGTTGGGCCGCACCCGGGTCAGCCGGTCGTCCTGGGCCGCCATGCCCAGAAGTTGGTTCCGGGCGTTCATCAGCGCCTGGTGGCCGATCCCGCCGCGGTCCTGCAGCTGGAAGTCAAAGCCCTTGGACGTACCCAGCTCCACCACAGCGGGCGGGGCAAAGGCGAAGACCATGGCGTTGCGGATACCGGCAAAGCGGGCCATGGCCCGGCTGGCCAGGGCGTCCACCTTCAGCTCCGGCCTCTCCCGCAGCTCCCAGTCCCGCAACCGGATGAACCCCATGCCCACGTTCTGTCCGCCGCCGCTGAAACTCATCCCGGCCAGGGTCAAAACCGATTCCACGGCCTCGGATTCCTGTTCCAGAAAATAGTCCCGCGCCTCGGTGAGGATCTCCTCGGTCTGCTCCAGGGTGGAGCCCGAGGGCAGCAAGGCTTGGATCATCAGGATGCCCTGGTCCTCGTCCGGCAGGTATGCCGTGGGCATGCGCTGGAACAAGAAACCCAGGACCGCCGCGATCACCACGTAGATGAACAGATAGCGCAGCTTGCGGCCGAGGATCCGGCCGACCATGG
>DSBL01000138.1 GCA_011049455.1 Desulfonatronum sp.
AACCGCCCGCCAGCCCAGTCTTTATGCCATAATCCACGGAAACTCGGAAAAGACGGACCTTGACCCCAAAGTGGCTCCATTAAGGTGGCCATGGGTGGCTCTATTAGGGTGGCCATTGACACCATATGCGGGTTGGAGGCTCATGTGCACAGGAAATCGTTGAAAAGCTTTACTCAGTGTTCCGTTTTGTTGAAACGGATGTTGAAGAACACGGAGTAGAGCACCGGGCAGAGCAGCGGGTGAACAGTGTGGAGAAGGACAGGCCGAAGATCAGCACGTTGGCCATGGGCCGGCACATGGCCCCGTCCAGCAAATCCAGAAGTAAGCAGCCCCATGACCGTGGTCGCCGAGGTGAGAAAGAGGCGCTTTCGGGCTCATCCGGATTTTCGTTTTCTGCGGTGTCTAGCCAGCCAGGCGTTCAAGCGGGGTTCCAGGCCTTGCAGCTTCGGTTCATAAAAACGCCGCCGCACTTCCGACGGCAGGTATTCCTGCTCCACCCAGGCTTCTGGGTAGGCATGGGGATATTTGTAGCCTCGGCCGTATCCCCATTCCTTGTGCAGGGCGGATGAGGCGTTGCGCAGGTGCAGGGGCACAGGACGCGCGCCCTGGGTGCGGATTTCCTTTTGCGCGGCCAGGTAGGCGGCATAGCTGGCGTTGCTTTTCACTGCCAGGGCCAGATAGACAACGGTTTCAGCCAAGGGGATGAACCCCTCGGGCATGCCCACGAACTCCACGGCCTGCTGACAGGCCACGGCCAGGGACAAGGCCTGCGGATCGGCCAGTCCCACGTCCTCGGACGCGGAAAGGATCAGCCGCCTGCAGACAAAACGCGGATCTTCTCCGCCTTCCAACAGACAGGCCAGATAATACAGGGCCGCATCCGGATCACTGCCGCGGATGGACTTGATCAGGGCCGAAGCCAGTTCATAGTGGGTATCTCCCTCCCGGTCCCCGCGCAAGACCACCTCGGGCAGAGCCTGACGCAGTGCGTCCTCGTTCCATTTGTCCGACGGCAGTTCAGCCGTCAGTTCCAGAAGGTTGAACAGGGTCCTGGCGTCCCCATTGGACAAGCCGGTGAGCAGATCCAGACTGGGTTCAGGAATGGCAACGCTCAGGCTTTGGGCGCCGCGTTTGGCCAGGATCAGCAGCTCCTGGCGGCTCAAAGGTCGCAGCCTGAGCACGTGCATCCTGGAAAGGAGTTGTTTGGTGACGCTAAAAGAAGGATTTTCCGTGGTCGTGGCCAGGAGGATGATTTCGCCGCTTTCCAGGATGGGCAGGAAAAAGTCCTGTTGAGCCTTGGAAAAACGGTGCAGTTCATCCAGGACGAGAATCCCAACGTTTTCCAGCTTTTTGCGCAGGTTGGCCAGGCCTACTTCCGGTGCGCTCAACCGCAGAAAGGATTGCTTTCGGGACAAGGCCAACAGCAAGGCCAGGGTGGATTTCCCGCACCCGGGAGGACCGAAAAGCAGCAGGCTGGGCAAACGTTTGGCCTTGAAAAGCGCTTGCAGCCTGGTGCGCAGATGATCCTGGCCGACGAATTCCTCAAGGGTCCGCGGGCGGATGGATGCTGCCAGGGGTTGGCGGTCGGTCATCACCGGTCTCCTTGCCCCGAGGAAGGTGTCTGAGTCGAATCATCCGGTGTTTTGTCCAAGGAGGGCTCTGCTGTTTCGGCATCGACCAAATCCTCCGGGGCCGCTTCAATATCAAAGGCGGAAAAGTCATAGTCGATTTCCGCTTCCAGAATCGATTCCTGCCTGCTGGAAGACGGTTGGGACGCGGCGTCGGGCTTGGATCCTTGGGAAGGGGCTTGGTCGGGGATTTCCCAGGTGTTCAGGGTATGTTCGGACGGGCCTTGGTCCTGCAATGACAATTGTTCGGAAAGATCGGCAGGCTCGGCCCCTGAAATCGTCGGACCGTTGTCCAACAGGTGGGGCGAGTCTGACTGTTCGGGAACAACAACGGACAGGGGCTTGAGGTCGTCCGGGACGGTTTCAAGCACCACGCCTTCTTGTTTCATTGGCAGATCCTCGCCGGGTGCTTTTCCCATGAGCAATGGGGTCTGGAGAGCGCTGTTGTCTTGTTCGGCGGGGTGGCTCGGGGGGGCCTCGGCGTCTTCCATGGAAAAGGCAAAGTCAGCGGTTTCATCACTTGACGAGGCTTTCTGGTCGTCACGCTTGACCCGCGGGCGGAAGTGCTCAAACCAGTCGTAGCCGCTGGATTGAAGCCATGACAGATGCAAGGCTTCTCTGGCTTCCTTCCAATCGAATCCGCACTTGGGACATCTAGGCAGGTGGTCGAAACTACTGAATCTGCACTTGCTGCAATACATGTCAACACCTCTCGAAGCATGTTTTTCCGTTCGTTCGATTCACCAAACAGTCACCGGTTTCTTGCTGCCAATAGCATAGGGCCAGGCAAAGCAGGGCGGCGGTTTCCCAACGCAAAACACTGCGGCCCAGGGATAGAAAGGCGAAGCCGGCCTCTTTGAATGTTTCCAACTCTTCATCAGCCAAGCCTCCTTCTGGACCAAGGACCAGAACGGCATCGCCGTGATGGAGCAGCTTTCCGGGATGAAAAATGTTCCCTGCATCCTGGTTTTCCCAGAACACTCCCCGGTAAGCGAAACGGGTATAACTGTCGATCAGATCCCGAGGGCCTCCAGGAACCGTTGCCAGGCTCGGCAGCCAGGGATTGCCGCACTGCTTGGCGGCGGCCACGCACTGGTCATGCCAGGTTGTTTTCGGTGTTTCCGGAACACGACCCTGGCTTCTGGCGGCTTGCCAGAAAACAAGGCCTGCCGCGTTCAATTCCACGGATTTTTCCAAGAGCCAGCCACGCCGGGATGCTTTGTTCCAGCCCAGGGCGAGGTGAACCTGACGCTGGGGTCGCTGCAGGGTTTTTACGTCCACCGGAGTGAGCCGGGCCGTGTTCTGGTCATGGCGATCAAGGACAAAAATTCCCTCTCGGCCTTGACCGTCAAAAAGTCGCAATTGGTCGCCCGGGCGGGCGCGCAAGACCTTGAGCAGATGGCGCGCTTCCCGGCCCTCCAGGATAAACGGAGCCTGCCAATCCTTGGAAGGAAGATAAAACGAATGCAAGCAATGATCCTTCTGGTGTCGTACTATTCCAGACGCATCCGCGCCGAGCCCCGATTGTAGAAGGGCAGGGCGGCGCGTTTGGCCGGTAGTCCGGTCTTGCCGGTTTGGACGATGAATGTGTCTTCCCGGGAAAAATGATCCAGGATATAGGCCAGGGCCACACAGTGGCCCAGAGACGGGGCAAAACTGCCGCTGGTGACGTGGCCCGCTGTCTCCCCGGAGGACGTGGTCACAACATCGTTGTGGCGGGCGCTGCGGCGTCCGTCAATGTTCAGGGGAGTCAAGCGCTCTCGGACGAGATGCTGGCGATCCTTGCCGATGTAGTCCGCCTTGGAGGTGAGCATGGCCGAATATCCAGCCTCGGCCGGGGTATGTTCCTCGTCCAGATCATGACCGTATAGGGGATAGCCCATTTCCAGCCGCAAGGTGTCCCGGGCCCCCAGTCCAGCGGGCACGGCCGTGCCGTCAGCCAAACAGGCCTCCCAGAACGCTTCGGCCAGAGGGGACGGCAGATAGACTTCGTATCCCAATTCCCCGGTATATCCGGTGCGGCTGATCAAAATTTTTTGTCCCTGAAATAGGCTGTGGCGAAAGGAAAAATAACCCAAATCACGCCAGTTTTCCGGCAGAACACGACTCAAGACGTCAATGGACAGGGGACCTTGCAGATCGATTTTCGCGGTGCATCCAGAAACATCCTCCACTTTGACCGAGGGCGGCAAGTGCTCCAGCAGCCACAGCAAATCGCTGTCGCGACGGGACGCGTTGACCACGGCCATGAAGGTTTCCGCCTCCAATCGGTACATGATCAGATCGTCCAGTATGCCGCCTTGGGTATTGAGCAGAAAGCCGTATCTGGATTTACCCTGCCGCAGGTTTTCCAGATTGTGCGTGACCACTCGGCTCAGGGCCTGTTCGGTGTTTGTGCCGGAGATGATAAATTCGCCCATGTGGCAGATATCGAACAGGGACGCCTTGGTCCTGGTATGTTCGTGTTCGGCCAGGATGCCCCCGGAGTACTGCACCGGCATGTCCCATCCGGCAAAGGGAACCATGCGCGCCTGATGCTCGACATGCCAGTCATGCAATGGAGTCCGTTTATTCATTGTTTTGCCTCTCCCTTGGCTGCGACCGATTCGCCGGCCTCCGGCCGCTGCTTGCGAATATTTTTCAGTTCATCCACCAGTCCGACCAAGCGTCTGTATTGTTTTTTCACCCGGATAGCATACGCACTGGCTTCCTCATCCTTGCCCTGCATGTATCGTTTGTTCAGATAGCTGTTATGCAGCACCCTGTCGCCCAGAGCAATCATTTTCCGCACCAGTTCATCAAAATACGGATAAATTTCAAATTTCATTTCCTGCAGATGATTATTCATCTGCTGCAGCATATCCAACCAGGAAACAGCCCGGCTCCTGGAGGAACGCAGTGTGAGGTCCTCCAGAATGCGCACTCTCCGGGCCTGTCGAATAAAGGAGTATTGCGACCAAACATCATTGTACAGCGCCTGCATGGACTTGAAAATATCATGGTTTTCCGGATTTAAAAGATACCCATCCAACACCTTGATCACTCCCGAATAAAATTCATCACTGTAGCCGATAATTCGACGTTGATGTTTGCAAAGCCAAGCAAACAAAAATTTCAGACGTTTTTCATGGGTGTCGGTATTTTCAACCAGTTCGGTCTTTTTGAAACGGATTTTACCGGTGAATTCCCCCTTGATGATGTCGTTGAGTTTGAGAAGCATGTTGGAGATATCCTTGATGACATTGGCTTCACAGCAAACCTCTCCGGTCAAGGGGTGAATGATCTCCTGGCGCAGGACCGAAAGGGCACGATCCTGACGGACGTTGTTCTGGTCGTATTTATGTTGACGATAGGCCACGCGCAGAATGATCACCCTTTCCTGTTCGTCCACAAAAGCACCCATGTCGCCGAGGCGATTGATCAGGTCGGTTTGGTCCTCATCCAGGCGTACCAACGCTGTTTTATCCACCCGAGGGTAGGCCTTGGTCTGCGGATGGGCGAAAAGGGTGGTCAGTGTCCTGTCTGATTGTCCGAGGACGCGAATAAGAAACTCCTCCCCGAGTTTGAAAAGGCGTCTGGCAAACAAGGCGGCGGAGGTCCTGCGCTCGGAAACAATGGGGAAACCGTATAGTTCCATCAAGAACTGATAGACGAAATTCCGATTGAGCTCATAACATGGATCGTCGCCCACGCGGAATTTGCCAATGCGCAGACCGAAGCGTTTCAATTCCGTGTCCAGATCCGAGGGAAACGAAGCGTTGATCCCGGAAAAGATGAAATCCTTGCGATTCGTTTTGGACAGGACATGTCCCCGTTCCATGTGCACCAAAAAAGACAGAATCCGGATGTAATGCTCCAGGTCGGTGATGTCTCTTTCCGAAAAATAATATTGAAATTCATCGTGCATTTGTCTGGGAAGGCGATTTTGAAATGCGAGCTGGTTCTGACGCATGACGTTTGCTTCCAAGGGACATACACTGCCTTCCATTTCCTCCGGGTGATCAACCAGGGGGTGGAGAATGTCGAATTGGAAAACTTCGTGAAAATAGGAGAGCGGGCGGGCCACGGCCACCAGGCTGAAACCCGGCAGATGCTGGTATTCGAAAATGTCCACGTCAAAGGAGGGGAGCAGTTCTCGGGCCTCTACAACGGGATAGTTGGCTGTTTCAAAGTAGGGCTTGATCAAACAGAATTTGATGTGCACTACATCCAGGAAATAACGCAGTTCGTCCAATGATTTCAGGCTGGGCAGCTTTGACACGGTCCAGGGGTCCTGCCAGACAATGCCGGGTGCCTGCGAAAATGCTTGTTCCCAAATGATGCCCATGAATCACCGGGTTGTTGTGATCATGATTCGTATGGAGGTCGCGACTTTCAAGCTTGAAGAAATGTTCATGACATGCTTTGCAAATTTAATCTTAAGCTATCTGAAAGTTGAGCAAAAAACAAGAATTATTTGAAAAAGTTACATATTTGAATAATCCCGGCTCCTCGGGTATGCATTTGCTGTCACAAGCCGGTGAAAATCTCCCAAACGCTGTATCGCCGCAAAGGTTCAAACGCTCACCCATGCTTCAATACGCTTTCACCTATTATCTTGCTCCCGGCACTTGGTTTTCATGAACTGCCCGGCATCACAAGCAGTCTGACATTATCTCAAAATTCGACATGTTCCATGCGACAACTCCTTTATGAATTTTTGGCCGCGCTTGGCCAACACACTGATTTTCCTGGAATTGATGCCCTGGGAAGAAAAATGGGACGCCTGCTTTGGCTTGTTTTGCCGAGCCGGAGAAATCTTGCCGTGGACACCATTCGAGACAGGCTCGAGTTGGATATGATCCAGGCTGAACGTATTGCGCGGCAGAGTTTCATGCACAACGGCCGATCGTTTTTGGAACTGCTGTTGACCAGAAGGGTGGACTGGCGATTTGCCGAAAAACGGCTGGTTATCGAAAAACCTGAAGAGCTGAAGGATATTTTGGCCATGTGCAAGGGGGTCCCCGTGGTCGCCGTCACCGGCCATCTCGGCGCCTGGGAACTATTGGGCGGTTTGCTGAACCTGATGGCGCCGCAGGACTATAAGCAGGTGGTGGTCAAGGCGACCCATGATCAGTCTATGCATCGGGTGATCAAAAGGATGCGGACGCATTCCACGGTGCGCATCCAGGAACACGACCAAGCCGCGTCAAAAGTCCTTAAAAACCTGGTCAAGGGGGGGCTCAGCGCTTTTTTGGTGGATCACAATTGCCGAAGGGAAGATGCGATTTTTTTGCCCTTTATGGGTCGACCGGCCGCGATCAATCTCGGACCGGCATTGTTGGCGTTGCGCGGGAAAGCCCTGGTCTGGCCGATATTTTTGATCCGTTCGGATGCAGGACGATACCTTCTTTCGCATGAAAAACCATTGGATACGAGAACCTTGTACGGCGAACGAAAGGAGAAGATTCATCAAATAGCGATGTTTTACACCCAGGCCGTGGAACGGCAAGTGAGACGCTTTCCGGAGCAATGGTTCTGGATGCATCGACGCTGGAAAACCAGACCAGCGGATGAGGATTGAGGATCACCTTTAATTATTTCTTTCAACCTTTTCTTGAATGTACGCGTGTAGCAAGCGATCAACAAATCGCTCATGTTTGTCATCAAGAACATGCCTTCTTGAAGTTGTCCGGCATGCAATGTTGTGTTGTATTATTAAAAGTTTACATAATTTACATTATGGGACAATATATCAATATTTTGAAATAATTAATTTTATTGAAAATAATAGCCGTATGGCAGTTTTGATGATCCCTCAACAAAAAACCCCGCAGGGAGAACGCGCTCCTGCGGGGTTTTGATGATTGGCATATGTATATTAGAAAACGCTCATACATCAGATGAGAGAAATCAAACCTTCCTACTTTTTCGCAAAGATCGCGTTCAACTTTTGCAGCAGGACTTCCGGAGTGAATGGTTTCACGATATAATTGGAAACCTGCGCCTTGGCGGCTTCGACAATGTTTTCCTGGAGGCCCTCAGCCGTGACCATTAAAAAAGGCATGTCCTTCAACCCCGGATGGCTTCGGACTTGTTTCAACAAATCTATTCCCTTCATTTTGGGCATGTTCCAGTCGGAAATAATCAAATCAAAGCTTTCCTTTTGAACTTTTTCCCAGGCCGTGGACCCGTCATCAGCATCGTGAACATTGCGAAACCCCAGTTGTTTCAAAATATTTTTAATGATGCTGCGCATCGTGCTTGAATCATCCACCAAAAGTATGCGCATGTCCTTGTTCATGGAAAACTCGCAGTTTTTGTCATGGCCATTTTTTCGCCGGTTATTTGTCGGCAATCTGTTTCAGAAACTTGTCGCGGCACTCATAGCTGCAAAAGTGATGCACCTTGTCGCCCTGTTTGACCCGAATATCACCGTCCACAGGCACATATGTGCCGCAAACAGGGTCCTTGGTCATCACGCCGGTGGCCGCGAGATTCTCTTTTTCCTTGGTTTGAACATCCTTCTTTTTCTTAAAATCGCCGGTGAGCAATTTGTACAGGATGAAAGCCGCTGCGATGAAAATCAAAAATTTAAGCATGTTGTCTCCTTACGAGTCATCAATCGCCTGAAATCGGAACGTTATGCCTGTCGAATGCTTCGCCCTTCAAGGGTATAGGAAAGGCCGGACAGAACTACGGCCACGGTCCTGCCGTCAGGGAACGTCAATCCTGGCGCAATGTCCCGCAAAGGGACAAGCACGAAGGCCCTGGTCGTCATCCGAGGATGCGGCAGGATCAGTTCCGGCGTTTGCAGGCATCGCCCGTCAAAGAGCAACAAGTCCAGATCAATGAGCCTCGGTCCTTGAGGCCGCAGCCGTGTCCGGCCCATGTCCTTTTCAATGTCCAACAGGGCGCGTAAAAGCCCTAAAGGCGTACATCGGGGGGCACAATACAGCTGGACGACCTGATTGGCAAACCAGGGCTGATTCCGGTCGTCCTGCGGATCGGTTCGATACACAGGGGAACACTTCCCCATCGTGATTTGATCCAATCCGGCCAGGGCCTGATGCGCCCGGTACAGGTTGACCTCGGGTTCCCCCAGGTTCGACCCCAGGCCGACATATGCGACTACAGGGAAGCTATCCGTGACAACGCCTCGTTCAAACGGTCTTCATTAACGGTCAAAGCGATCCGGAAATACCCTTCTCCAGGTTTTCCGAAGCCGTTGCCCGGCGTAACCACCACACCGGTCCTTTGCAGGAGATCGGCCACAAACCCGGCGGAATCCCGACCCCGAGGCACCCTCGCCCAGACATAGAACGTGGCGCCCGGTCGCCGGCATTCCAGTCCATATTTTTGTAATCCATCAACCACAATGTCTCGGCGGTTGCGATAGATTGCACGCATTTTCCCGGCAAAAGGCTCGCCCTGCTCCAGGGCTGCAATGCCGGCTTCCTGGATGGCCTGAAAAATACCGGAATCAATATTGCTTTTGATTTTGCCCAATGCCTGGACCAATTCGGCATTGCCCACAGCCATGCCGATGCGCCAGCCGGTCATGTTGTAGGTCTTGGACAGAGAATGGAATTCTATGGCCACATCCCTGGCTCCGGGGATCTCCAGGATGCTCAGCGGCTTGTCGTCCGGATTGAAATACATTTCTGAATACGCAGCGTCATGGACCAGGATCGTGGTGAATTCTTTGGCCTTATCCACCAGCTTTTCATAGAATGACCGAGGCGCCATGGCCGCAGTGGGATTGTTGGGATAGTTCAGGAAGAGGATTTTTGCTTTTTTCCACGTATCCGCGGAAACCGCATCCAGATCCGGCAGGAAATCCTTATCCTCGGTCAAGGGGAGAAATCGCGTTTCTCCGCCGGCGAACATCGTGGCGATGGGATAGACGGGATAATTCGGCGTGGAAATCAGCACCAGATCTCCGGGATCAACAAAGGCCAGGGGGAAATGGGCCAGTCCTTCCTTGGAGCCGATCAGACTGAGCACCTCGGTCTTCGGATCGAGGTGTACGTTGAAACGATCGTGGTACCAACGAGATACGGCCTCCCTGAAGGAATTGAGTCCAGAATAGGAGGGATAGCGATGATGTTCATCCTTAACCACGGCTTTGTTCATGGCATCAATGATGAAATCCGGTGTCGGCAGGTCCGGATCGCCCACGCCCAGATCTATGATATCCATGCCTTTGGCCTTGACTTCATTTTTGACCCGGTCGATCTCGGCAAAGAGATATGGCGGAAGATGGGCCAGGCGGTCGGCCGGTTTGAAATGCGGCATTTCTACTCCTTGGATGTTTGTGATCGTTGTCTTGAAAAAGGGGTGTTGGTTCTGTTGACGTTCGTATTCTCCTTACGGCGAATTGATTAAAAAGACTTGCCTCGCAAGTCAAATCAAAGCGGTCAGCGGCTTGGCCCGGCGATTCACAAGACCCTTGCCCCAAAGTGCAAAGACCTCTTTCCGTGCCAGGCTTGTGCGCAGCCATTTGAAACGATAAGTACCACCGTGATCGAAACGCTTAAGGTGCTGACCCGGACACGACATGCAGCCATCCCCTTCTTCTCATCCCTTGCAGCGCCTTTCCACTCTTCATCCCTGGATGGACCGGTATCTGGAATTTCTTGTGGTGGAAAAAGGGCTTGCTGAAAACAGCATCGCTTCCTACAGCTTGGATTTGGAAGCCTTTGCGCGGTTTTTGCGCCAGGAGAAGATGGACCTGAAAAAGGTTACGGCTCAAACCGGACTGTTGTATTTAATGTATTTGCGAGGAGTCGGGCTGCAAAGCCGGTCCCTGGCCAGGCATCTCTCCACCCTGCGCGGTCTTTTCGCCTATTGCATTCAGGAGGGATGGCTGGCGCAAAATCCTTTGGAAAAATTGGATAATCCCAAGCTTCCCCGCAATTTGCCGGATGTCCTGAGCCAAAAGGAAATCCGGACGCTGCTCGCCCAGCCGGACCTGCGCGACAAATTGGGTTTTCGCGACAGGACCATGCTCGAATTGCTGTACGCCTCGGGTCTGCGGGTTTCCGAGTTGACTGCTTTGAGGGTGTTGGATCTGGATCTACAGGCGGGATTGTTGCGGGTTTTCGGCAAGGGGCGCAAGGAACGTCTGGTTCCGATTCACCATGCAGCTCAAGAAATGCTTCAGGTCTATCTGCAAACCTGGCGGCCTGCGTTTCTGCCCGTGCAGGACGCGTTGTTTTTAAACCGTTCAGGCAAGGCCATGACCCGCCAGGGAATCTGGAAAATGATCAAGGTCCGCGTATCCAAAGCCGGTATTCGCAAGCCCATTTCTCCGCACACCCTGCGCCATTCTTTTGCCACCCATCTTTTGGAAGGTGGCGCGGATCTGAGGACGGTCCAGATTCTCCTGGGCCATGCCGACATTTCAGCTACGGAAATCTATACTCATGTGCAGGCAAGCCGTCTGAAGTCCACCCATGAGCGTCATCATCCTCGAGGTCAAGATACAACATGATATGCTTGGTAGAAAGAAGAACAAAGCGGAGAAGGAACTGAGTTTGCCCTGCCCTCTGAAAACCTCAACCCGGTGAAACCATGGCTATTGTCACCCGCCGTGCTTCCCAGCGTTGGCATACATGACCGCACAACACCCCAAAACCCTGATCACGGCCCACAACAACGCGGATTTCGACGCCTTGGCCGCCATGATCGCCGCAGGTAAACTCTATCCAGGTGCTGTCTTGATTTTTCCAGGCAGTCAGGAAAAAAATCTGCGTAATTTTTTCATCCAAAGCGCCACCTATCTTTTCAATTTCCAATCCATGAGGGACGTCGATCCGGGTTCGGTGGAACTTTTGGTGGTTGTGGACACCAGACAGCGCTCCCGTCTGGATCATGTTCGTTCAGTCCTGGAACGGTCGGGGATTGCCATCCACACGTACGATCATCACCCCGACTCCGATGAAGACCTGACCGCGGAGAAATCAATAGTTCACCCCTGGGGCTCGACTACGGCCATCCTGGTGCAGGAAATAAGAAACCAGGGCCTTGCCGTGAATTCCGACGAAGCCACCATTATGGGGCTGGGCATCTATGAGGACACCGGTTGCTTCACCTTTACCTCCACCACCACCCATGACCTTGACGCCGCGTCCTGGCTTCTGGGCCAGGGCATGGATCTGAACACTGTTTCAGATCTAGTGACCAGGGATTTGAGCTCGGAACAAGTCCAATTGTTGCATTCCATGCTCGACTCCGCGACAATCCATGACATTAACGGCATTGAGGTGGTGATCACCGAGGTCAGCATCGACGAATACATCGGCGATTTCGCCGTATTGGTGCATAAACTGGTGGAAATGGAAAGCATCAGGGTCCTGTTCACCATTGCTCGGATGAACGACCGGGTGCACCTCATTGCTCGCAGCCGACGGCCTGAGGTGAATGCCGGCAGGATCTGCGGTTTTTTTGGCGGTGGTGGGCATGCCTATGCCGCTTCAGCCACCATCAAGGACCGCACCTTGGCCGAAATCAAGGAAGAACTTTTTGCCTTGCTGTATTCCCACATTAATCCGCAGATTCTGGTTCAAGATTTCATGTCCAAACCGGCGGTGACGGTATCCACGCGTACGACTTTGGCCGAAGCCACGGACATAATGACCCGCTATGGCTTGAAGGCTGTTCCGGTGATCAATGCCGATGGCGTCTGCGTGGGCATTCTGGAACACCAGTTGTCCGACCGAGCCGTGGGACACGGGCTGGGCGCCCTGGTGGTTGAGGAATACATGCAGCGGGATACGGCCATGGTGGCGCCGGAGAACGACCTGCACACAGTGATGGAGATCATTCTGGGGCAAAGACAACGCCTTGTGCCGGTGGTTGAAGACGACCATGTGGTCGCGGTCATCACCCGCACGGATTTGATCAACATTTTCATTCAGGAATCAGCAAGAATTCCGGAATTCTTGCTG
>DSBL01000162.1 GCA_011049455.1 Desulfonatronum sp.
TAATCACAGCCAACGGCCCTGTAAAGCGTGAGGTTGTCCGGGCTGATATGCAGTTCCGCGAAGTGGTCGGAACCGTAGTGCCGGCGGATGTACTCAAATTCCCGTGAAGATGCGCTGTATGCAGCCTTGCATTTTTCACACAAGGTGCGCATCAATCTCTGCGCCAAAACGCCCAGCAATGCATCGGAAAAACTGACCGGATCCAGGCCCAAATCCAGCAGGCGGACCAATGTTTCCGGTGCTGAATTGGTGTGCAGTGTGGAAAAGACCAAGTGGCCGGTCAGGGATGCCTCGATCCCGGCTTGCGCGGTTTCAGCGTCGCGCATCTCGCCAATCATGATTACATCCGGATCAGCCCGCAAAAAGGAACGCAGGGCCGCGGCAAAAGTAAACCCGATTTTCGCGTGCACCTGGACTTGTTGCAGTCCGCGCTGGGTGATTTCCACGGGGTCCTCGGCGGTCCAGATCTTGCGATCAGGCGTGTTGATGTGCCCCAGAAAAGCATGCAGAGTCGTTGTTTTCCCGGAACCAGTAGGTCCCGCGACCAGGAAAATGCCGTGGGGCTGGGAAATGAGTCGCATTGCCTCGTCCATGTTGCGGGTGGACAAGGAAAGCTTGTCCAGGGGCATGGCCCGGCTGGCCGCCAAAAGCCGCAGGACGGCCGCCTCGCCGTGCACAGTGGGCATGGTCACCACCCGCAATTCCAGGGGGACGTTGCCCAGCCGCACGATGCACTTGCCGTCCTGAGGCCTGCGCCGCTCGGAAATGTCCAGACCGGACATGACCTTGATCCGGGCAATCACCGCCCGGATGTGGCTGGACGGTATTTTCAAGGCCGGCCGGCACAATCCGTCCACCCGGTATCTTACCCGGGCCGGGGTGTTCCCCTTGTCCGGTTCTATGTGGATGTCCGAAGCGTTCTGGCGATGGGCCTCCAGGATGAGCTTGTTCACCAGCTGGATCACGGTGGCCGTGTTTTCACTCAGGACATCGTCGGCCTGTTCGGCCAGCTCCTGCATACTGCTTTCTTCTTCCAGCCGGACAACGAGCTCTTCGATGTTGCTCGTCTCCCGGATGCCCAGGTCGTGCCCCAGATATCGCTGAATGTCATCAGGCAGACCGACTCGGAAGACATAACGCTCGGCCGGGATGCATTTTTGGATTTCCAGGATGCGTTGCGTGTCCGTGGGGTCGTCGATGAGAATGACGGCTTCGTCCTTGTCCCCGGAAAGGGGCACCCACAGCTGATGACGGAGATAATCCGCGGAAATATGCCGCACCAGATGCATGGCGGGGGCCACGTGCGGTTCATAGGGCTGGAAAGGAACCTGGTAGAACTGCTCCAGGGAGTACCCGACCTCTTCGGGGCGCAGCCCCGCTTCCTTGATCAACAACCGGGCCACATTGCCCTGTTCCCTGAACGCTTGAGATTTGAATTTTTCCAGATCATCCCTGGAAATTTTCTTGCGCAGGATCAGGTAGTCGAACGGGCCGTTGGTGCCGTAAAATTCATAGGAAAATCTTTGCCCGATGATGGCGCCCAGCTTTTGCGCGTTGCGCAGGTCAGCCTGGTTGAAGGCCGGACCGGCAGTGCAGTTCAGAAGCTGCAATACTCCCAGTCCGACGTTCTTGTGCTGAACGGGCACGACCACCATGGATCGACTGCGGTACCCGCTGCGTTGGTCGTAGGACATGTTGAAGCGCAGGCCGGGATGGATGCGCTGGAGTTCCCGGGCGTCATAGACGTCGTTGATCAAGAGGGGAGTTTGGTTCAGGGCGACGTATCCGGCGATGGAGGACACGGACAATGCTACCCGGATCTCCCTGATTTCGTCACCGGTTTTGAATTTGGAAACGATCTCCTGCTCGTTGCGCAGACGCTGATAGATGGTCAAACGCTCGGCGCGCAACAGCCTCAGAAGGCTGGGCTCAATCTCCGGCAGGACAGCGTCAAAGCTGTCAGCTGCGTAAATCCGCTCAACCACTGCATTGAACAGGGCCAGGAAGTCACCGGCGTCCTGTTGAGGGGCGTTGACCGTGACAAGGCGTGGGGGGGGCATGCGAACATCCTCTGAACTCGGGGCTATCGCGTGGTCAAACCATGCTTGGTCAGTTTATATTGCAGTGTTCTGCGACTTATGCCCAAAGCTTCGGCGGTCTTGCCGCGATGGCCCTGGTGGGCGGCCAGGGCGTTTTCCAAGACCGAACGTTCGGCGTCTTCAAAGGAGGCCCCGGGCGTACGCGGCGTTTCTGCGGCTGTGGTTTTTACATGGCCCTGGAGCACCTGCTGCGGCAGAGCCTCGGGGGACAGGGTGTCGGAGCGGGTCAGTATCAGGGCACGCTCCAGAACATTTTCCAGTTCTCGAACGTTTCCAGGCCAATGATATTTGGTCAGGGCTTCCAGAAAAGACGGGCTGACGTCACGGATCGGCTTGCGGTTTTTCAGGGAAAGCTTGTGCAGGAGATGGCGGGTCAACAGGGGCAGATCGTCCAGTCGTTCACGCAACGGCGGAAGCTTGATTTCCAAGACATTCAGCCGGAAAAAAAGATCCTCGCGAAAGGTTCCGTCAGCCACCAGCTTGGGCAGGTCCTGGTGGGTCGCGGCGATGATGCGCACGTCCACATGCACGGGATGAATGCCCCCCAGGGGTTCCACGGTGCGCTCCTGCAGGGCGCGCAGCAGCTTGGCCTGGAGGGGCAGCGGCATGTCGCCGATTTCATCCAGAAGCAGCGTTCCCTTTTCAGCCATTTGGAAACGGCCGGGCTTGTTTCCCACGGCTCCGGTAAACGCGCCCTTGACGTACCCGAAAAGCTCGCTTTCCAGGAGCTCGCCGGGCAGGGCCGCACAGTTGACCTGTATCAGGGGACCGTTTTTGCGTTCACTGGCCGCGTGGATGGCCTTGACCACCAGCTCCTTGCCGGTGCCGGACTCGCCCAGCACCAGCACCGTAGCCTCGGTGGGTCCGACCTGCTCAATGAGGTTGAGCACATGGCGCATGGCCGGACCATGGCCGATCAGACGCGGCCGGCCGTCATCTTCGCCCAGGACGCGGCGCAGCTCCCTGTTCTCGCGGACCAGCGCGACATAGTTCCTGGCCTTTTCCAGAACCGCCTTCAATTCTTCATTGTCCGCCGGTTTGGTCAAATAGTCGAAGGCCCCCATTTTCATGGCTTCCACTGCGGAACCGACGCTGCCGAAAGCCGTGAACATGATCACCGGCAGTTGCGGATGGATGGCCTTGATTTGCGAGAGCACGGACATGCCTTCCTGGTCCGGAAGACGCATGTCCAAAAGCACGGCGTCAAGCTGATCCGGGCCGTTGCAGCGAAACAGGCCGGATGCGCCGTCACCGGCTTCCAGAACGCGCCAGCCGGCATCCTCCAATACGGCCCGGACCATAAGGCGATGGCCCGGTTCGTCATCAATGACCAAGACGACGGGAGCAAAAGGGGACATTTCGTGTCGCGAAAAGCGCCTATTTTTGCAGCCAAGCCATCATGCCGCGCAGCCTGCCGCCGACTTCCTCGATGGGATGTTCTTCCACCTGGCGGCGCAGGGCGTAAAAGCTCGGACGGCCGGCCTGGTTCTCCAAGATCCACTCCCGGGCGAACTGGCCCTGCTGAATTTCTTCAAGCACGCGCTTCATTTCCTGTTTCACCCGGCTGTCCACCAGGCGCGGACCGCGGGTCAGATCCCCGTATTCCGCGGTGTCGCTGATGGAGTGATGCATTTTTTTGAAGCCTCCCTCGTAGAGCAAATCCACGATCAGCTTGAGTTCATGCATGCACTCGAAGTAGGCCACCTCGGGCTGGTAGCCGGCCTCCACCAGGGTTTCATAGCCGGACCGGATCAGGGCGCTGACCCCGCCGCAGAGCACGGCCTGTTCGCCGAACAGATCCGTCTCGGTCTCTTCCTGAAACGTGGTTTGCAAAACCCCGGAACGGGTCGCGCCAATGCCCCTGGCGTATGCCAGGGCAGTGGCCAGGGCCTGTCCGGTGGCGTCCTGGTGCACGGCCACCAGGGCCGGAACGCCTCCGCCGCGTTCGTATTCCCGCCTCACCAGATGGCCGGGCCCCTTGGGTGCGACCATGACCACGTCCACATCCTTGGGCGGGAGAATCTGATGGAAATGGATGTTAAATCCATGGGCAAAGACCAGGGTTTTGCCTGGCTTCAGCTGGGGCAGCACTTCCTGGGCATAGACCTTGGGCTGGTACTGGTCCTGGACCAGAATCTGGATGACATCGGCGGCCTTGGCCGCTTCCGCGGCGCTTACAGGCTCAAAGCCGTGCTCCTTGGCCAGTTGCCAATTTTCTCCGCCGGGCCGCTGGCCGATGACCACATTGCAGCCGGAATCCCGCAGGTTCAAGGCGTGGGCATGCCCCTGGCTGCCGTAGCCGATGATGGCGATGGTCTTTCCGGACAACGGCTCCAGGGGAGCGTCCTGTTCATAGTACACGCGCATATTCTCTCCTTTCGTGATTGTATGGTCATAAAAAATGTTATGATGAAAATTTGCGCAAGCCGTTCAAAAAAATTGCCGACAAGGAGCAAAAAGGAGCCATGGCCGAAGCGTATTTTGGCATACGTGAGGGCATGGGCCTCTTTGTAGCGACGTAGTCGGCAAGGATTTTTCAACGGCTTGCGACTAGTCCATTTGCATGGCGCGACGCAGAGCCACGGTCCCGGTGCGGGCGAATTCCTTGACCCCGAAGCGTTGCAGCAGGCTGACAATGGCCTTGATCTTGCTTTGATCGCCGGTGATCTCCAGGGTCAGGGCATTGGGGCCCACATCCACGACCTTGCATCGGAAGATGTCTGCGATGCGCAACACTTCAGCACGGCTGGCGTCCTCGGCATTGACCTTGATCAACACCATTTCCCGCTCCACTTTCTGCAGATGGGTCAAGTCCACGACCTTGACCACGGTCACCAGCTTGCGCAGTTGTTTGACGATCTGCTCGATGATGGCCTCGTCGCCGAGGGTGGTGATGGTCATCAAGGACAGGCCTTCTTCCAGGGTCGGGCCCACGTTCAGGGTTTCGATGTTGAAGCCCCGTCCGCTGAACAGCCCCACGACGCGGGAGAGCACTCCCGGCTCATTCTCCACAAGAACGGACAGCACGTGACGCATGATCCCCTCCTTTAGACCAGCAACATGTCGGTCAGCGCCGCGCCGGCCGGAACCATGGGATAGACGTTTTCTTCTTCCGCCACCACGACATCCACAATCACCGGACCGGGCAAGGCGAATGCCTGTTTCAAGACGCCCTCCAGGTCCGCTGCCTTGGTCACCCGGAAGCCGGCCGCGCCGAACGCCTCGGCCAGTTTCACAAAGTCTGGATTGGTGTGCATGCAGGTGGCGCAGTAATTTTTGTTGTAGAATAGTTCCTGCCATTGACGGACCATGCCCAGATAGCCGTTGTTCAGGATCACGATTTTCACGGGGATGTTGCAGCTCACCGCGGTGGCCATTTCCTGGATGTTCATCTGGATGGATCCGTCGCCGGCGATGTCGATGACCAGTTTGTCCGGAAAAGCAACCTGGGCGCCGATGGCCGCCGGGAATCCGTAGCCCATGGTGCCCAGTCCGCCGGAGGTGATGAATGACCGGGGACGGTGAAAGCGCGAGAACTGGGCGGCCCACATCTGGTTCTGGCCCACCTCCGTGGTGATGATGGCCTCGCCTTTGGTCAGTTCGTAAATCTTTTCCACCACGAACTGCGGCTTGATGGGTTCCTCGCTGAACGCATACTGCAGGGGATGATCCCTTTGCCATGCTTGGACCTGTTCCAGCCAGGACTGGTGCTCGAGGACCCAGTCCGAAGCCTCGGCGCAGGCCATGATCTCGTCGCGCAGTCCCTTCAAGGCCAGACGGCAGTCCGCGACAATGGGCACGTCCACGTTCACGTTCTTGCGGATGGACGTGGGGTCCACATCAATGTGCACGACCTTGGCCATGGGCGCAAAGGAGCTGATCTTCCCGGTGACCCGGTCATCAAACCGGGCGCCCACGGCCAAAAGCAGATCCGTATGGCCCACGGCCATGTTCGCGGCATAGGTGCCGTGCATGCCGAGCATGCCCAGCCACAGGGGGTCGTCGCCGGGAAAGGCCCCCAGACCCATTAACGTGGACGTCACGGGAATGTGCAGGTTGCGGGCGAGCCAGGTCAGTTCCTCAAAGGCATCCGAGGAAATCACGCCTCCGCCGGAATAGAACAGCGGCCGCCGACAGGTGCGCAGCAGGTCCACGACCTTGCGCAGCTGCCGCCGGTTGGGCTCCAGATGGGGATTGTAGCTGCGCATGGAGATGCTTTCCGGATAGGCGGGCACGGTTTTGGCCTGGAGTACGTCCTTGGGCAGGTCCACCAGCACGGGCCCGGGCCTGCCGGTACGGGCCAGGTAAAAGGCCTGTTTGATGATCCAGGCCAGGTCTTGGACATCCTTGACCAGGTAGTTGTGCTTCACGCAGGGCCTGGAAATACCGACGATGTCCACCTCCTGGAAGGCGTCATTGCCGATCAATGGCGTGGGAACCTGTCCGGTGATGATGACCACGGGGATGGAGTCCATGTAGGCCGTGGCGATTCCGGTGACTGTGTTTGTGGCCCCGGGGCCGCTGGTCACCAGGCAGACGCCGACCCGGCCCGTGGCCCGGGCATAGCCGTCCGCGGCATGGATGGCGCCCTGCTCGTGTCGGACCAAAAAATGACGAAGCGCGGGATATGACGGCAGATGATGATAGATGTCGATGACTGCTCCGCCCGGGAATCCGAAAATGGCGTCCACATTCTCCTGCAGCAGGCATTCCAGGAGAATCTGCGCCCCGGTTTTTTCCATTTTTTACGCCTCCGATTGTCGTGTCCTGTCCAGGATGGCCTGGATTTTTGTTTTTCCCGCCAGTTTCATTTTCTTGATCTGCTTCAATTCGGCGTCCTCGGACGGGGAAAGATAGGGCTTGCCGTCAAAGCGGGTCAGTTGCTTTTCATATTCCTGATGAGCTTTCCAGAGTTCGCTGAGTTCCTCATCGGTTTGCACAAGACGGGCAATGAGATCCAGTTCATGCTGTTCCATGAGAGATGCTCCTTGGTTGTTGTAACGGTTGCCGCAGGCCCGCCGGGACGAGTCGATCCCAGGCGGGCTCCTCCTGTGAGACGATACGCAGTTTTTTTCTTCTGCCCGAGGCGCCGCTGACCAGACAGACCTGCCTGCGGGGCAGATCAAGCAGGCCGGCCACAAAATCCACGAGCGCTTTGTTGGCCTTGTTGTCCACGGCCGGGGCGGTCAGGCGCAGCTTCAAACTGCCGTCGCGTATCTCCACCACCCCGTTGGATTTTGCTCCGGGCTGGACCCAGACACGGAGCAGCCAGCCTTGTCCGGAGTCTTGCAGAACGCATTCCGGGTGCATGCTGCTCAGTCTAAAGCGTGCCCACGCTGAAGGCAAACTGATACAGGGTCTTGACGATGAAAATTTTCGCGAACTGGATTCCCAGCAAGAGAATCACCGGTGAGAGGTCAATGCCGCCCACCATGGTAAAGGGCAAAAGCCTCCGGATGCGATAGAAGACCGGTTCGGTCAGGGAACGCAAGATGCGCACAATGGGGTTGTACGGATCCGGGTTGACCCAGGACAGCAATGCCGAGATGATCACAATCCAGAAATAAATGGTCAGGACCGCATTGACCACAAAGGCGACCGCCTCAATAAAATTGGCCAGAATGCTCATTTAGCCTCCTCTCTTTGCCAGCCACTGGCGCAGCACGTAAAAATCGGGAACAAAAAGACGCCGCCGCAGTTTTTCGTTTTTATAAGCCCAGAATTCCACCCCGGCGGTTGCGGCGGTTTGTTCGTCCACGGCCGAGTCGCCGACAAAGGCGATTTCTTTGCGATTGAAGTTCCAGGAATGCAGGATTTTATGCAGGCCCTCGGGATGGGGCTTGGGAAAGGTGACCGTGGCCGCCGTTTCCACACGATCGAAAAAACGGCTCAGTTTGTAATAATCCAGGATGAATTCCATGGTGTCGGTTCTGTTGGTGAAGATGCCCAGCCGCAATCCCCGGGACCTGGCCATCTGCAGGAAGGATTCCAGCCCGGGTTCCAGGCGCAGATACGGCATCAGCTCGGCATAATTCATTTTCTGCTTGATGGATTCCATCCTGTCATGAAACTCGGCCGGAATGACCCTGCGCAGGGAGGTGAATACCGCATGGGAATGCACGAACGCCTCGTCTTCAGGGCTCATGGGACCAAGTCCCACGGCTTTGCGCAGTGTATTGTAGAAGACAGTGTTGGCCTGAAACGAATCCAGGATCACTCCGTCACAGTCCAAAACCAGGCCGCGCAGTTCAGGATTGGTCACGATATGCAGCGGTGAATGAATCATGGCGCGGTCAATATTCCTGTAATGCGTCAGGCGATCCCAAAAGCAGGACCTCGCGCGGTGCCGCGAGCCAGGGTTTGTGGACCGGACACCGCGTCCTGCCCGCAAGCCTCCACCCCAAAGCGCGGACCAGCCTTCCTTTATTGCCGGCAAGCAGGCTTTGGACGTGACTGTACTGCGGGCCGGCGCAGGCTTCTGGTGCACAGGATTCTATTTCGGCCAATTCCTCCAGAACGGCCCTGTGGTTGGTGGCCAAAACGGCCCCGGGAGGCGCGAAATACATCACGCTTTCAAGAATCATCGGCCACGGCAGGCTTTGGGGGTCGTCCTCCAGGAAATCCTTTTCTCCGGCCAAAGACGGCATGTCGTCCGACTCGTCCATTCCCAGGGTTTGGGCCAGGTCATCCCACCCGGCGCGGATGGACTGCTGCAAGGCCTGGATTTCCTGGGTATGCTGCTCCATCCGCCAGGCCAGAAGCAATACCTGTTGGGCCTGGACGGCCGGGTCCTGATGTGATTTCCTCGATTCGGCCGGGGAGGTCAACCGGGAGCGGATGGCCAGACTGGTCTGGGCGTAAAAATCTTCCCTGGTCAAAGCCGCGGCGGCCAGACTTTGACGGCCCCGGCCGTGTTCCCTGACAAAACCATCTGATTCGCGCAAAAAGGTCCGGGCCGTGTCCGCGTCCAAGGGCAGGGTGTCCGGGCGCCAAAGATGCGCGCACGGTTCGGTGGCAAGGCCCGGATCGATGAACAATGTTCCATGCGGCGCCTTGGTTTGCAAAGAAGCCGGATTGAACTCCGGAAACCAGAGCAGAAAGGTCTTGTCAGGGGATTTTTCAGGATGATGCACGGTGTTTTGCTTGCAATGCTGCACGTTAGTGTTTTCGGGGTTGAAAATGGCGACAGATCCCGGCGCAAATGGGCAGAGATTGAATACATAAATGTCCATGCAAAAAGATGCAATCCAGGGCACTGTTCTTTCCGCCCGGCCGGTAGCCTGGACAGAGCAGAGCCAAGTCCTGCGCCTGTTCAAGGGTCCGGGCCACCAGTTCCAGGGTGAGGTCCGTGTTCAGGCGGTTCTTCTCGGCCTTGTCCATGGCCTCGTCCTGCAGTCTTTCCCAGATGGAGAGCACCCGGCACTGCGGTCCATCCTCCCGGGCCCGCAGGGATGTTTGCGGCAGGCTGCACCGGCCATGTATAAAAAAGAAACATGTTTTGGCGGGAAAGGGCAGAATTTTTGACGCCATGGCGTAATGCGGTGTCCAGGTGGTCATGGTGGCGACGTCCAAGCCCGCGGGGTTTGCTGAACCCGCGTGTCGGTCATGCAGACGGGTGCATGAGGAGGATGTCCAAAACGGGCTGCGCTCGGCTTTTCAGTGTTGGCGCACTGTCTGACCGAGCCGGGATTCGTTGGTCCAAACGATTGCCTGGCGCATCCATCGCGATGTTTGGTGCAACTCACGCCATCGTTTGGACATGCGAAATCGGCGAGGAAGCTTGCGACAGCGCTGAAAAGCAGAGCGCAGCCCGTGAACAACCGATTAAATCGAACGGGACAAACTCCTAATGCTCCCATGCAGACAATTTATCACAGGCCGGATTAATGGCCAAGGGTTATTTCCCGTCCTGGGCAATTGACCTCCGGCCTTGCTCAGGGTAATGACATCGTCGACGTTCATCAAGGAGGAAAGCGCATGTTTGGCATAGGCATGACGGAACTGATTGTGGTCCTGGTGATTGTTTTGATCATCTTCGGCGCGAACAAGTTGCCTGAAATAGGTGCCGGCATGGGCCGGGCCATCAAGAACTTCAAGAAGGCCACCACCGAGCCTGAGGAAATCGAAGTCGAACCAAAAAGCAAGGCCGAGGCCGACAAGGACGCGGAAAACAAGACCTGATCAGCGCGTTTTCACTGCTGTTTTTTTGCCGGACATGCCTTGCCCGCTGGAGGCCTGTCCGGTTTTTTTGTTGCAAAAGTATCAAAGAACCCTTGCAAGCATGGCTTGGCCAGGATAGGACTTTGAAAAAAAAATCAGGTCCAGGAAAGAGACCACCACGAACCCATGAACCATGAACCGTGAACCGTGAACCCTTTGAACACCGGAACCCTTGATCAATGACACCATCCAGCGCCATGCCAAAACATCCCCTTCCCCCGGCCACGGCCCGGAAGGCCCTGGACATTGCCGCCTGGCTCAAGGAAAAAAAGGCGGACGAGATCAGCATCCTGAACATGAGCGGCACGTCCCCGGTGGCCGAGGCCATGGTCATTGTCACGGCCCAGGGCGCCCGGCACGCCCAGGCCCTGGCCGACTGGCTGCTGAAAAACCTGGCTCAGTCCGGACAAAGCTATCTGGGCATGGAGGGCTATCGGGAGGCCCGCTGGATTCTCGTGGACTGCAATGACGTGCTGGTGCACATTTTTCAGGAGGACGGCAGACGGTTCTACAACCTGGACGGCCTGTGGTCCCACTGTCCGGTTCTGGCGTTGGACACGGCTTCAATGTGCCGTCCTGCGGCCTCGGCAGCCCCCGCAGGCATCCCATGAGCGCCAAGCGCAAGGTGAATCTGCCGGTCAAGCCGGTGCGCATGGACGTGGTCTACTACTATCCATGTCCGCACTGCGGCCGGGAGCTGCCCCTGATCTCCCCGGTCCAGCCGGTCCTGGTTCAGTGCGACAAATGCAGCGGCCAGTTCCCGGTGGTCCCGGTGGACGAGCGCATGAGCCGGTTTTTGAAGCTGATCAGCGCCAACGGCCGGGCCGCCATTGACCAGGACTACCTTTAAGCCGTTGAATATCCCGCAATGATCCATTCCAATGTTCTGACCCTGATCGGTCAAACCCCGCTGGTGGCCCTGAACCGGGTGAATCCCTTTGCCCGGGTGCGCCTGGCGGCCAAGCTGGAGGAGCTGAACCCCGGCGGGTCCATCAAGGACCGGGTGGCCTTGGCCATGATCGAGCAGGCCGAGGCCTCGGGCGCTCTGACCCCGGACAAGACGATCCTGGAGGCCACCTCCGGGAACACCGGCATCGGCCTGGCCATGGTCTGCGCGGTCAAGGGCTATCAGCTGACCCTGCTCATGCCCGAGTCCGCCTCTGAGGAGCGCAAGCGGATCATGCTCGCCTACGGCGCAAGGATCCGCCTCACGCCGGGCCACCTGGGCACGGACGGGGCCATCGAGGAGGCCTACCGCCTGGCCCGGGAAGAACCGGACCGTTACGTGCTCATGGACCAGTTCAACAACCCGGCGAGCATTGCGGCCCATTACCGGACCACGGCCCAGGAGATCTGGGACCAGACCGAGGGCCGGGCGACCCACGTGGTGGCCAGCCTGGGCACCTCGGGCACGGTCATGGGCCTGGTCAAGCGGCTGAAGGAGTTGAATCCGGAGATCCGCGTGGTCGCGGTGGAGCCCTATGCCGGGCACCGCATCCAGGGCCTGAAGAACATGCAGGAATCCTATCCGCCGGGCATCTACGACCGCCGCGCGCCGGACATGATCCTGAACGTGGAGGACGAGGTCGCCTTTGCCCTGTGCCGCAGACTGGCCAAAGAGGAAGGCATCTTCGCCGGGATGAGCTCTGGCGCGGCCCTGGCCGGGGCCCTGCAGCTGGCCGAGAAGCTGGACCAGGAGCTGGACCAGGAGCCGGACCAGGAGCCGGGCCAGGGGCTGGTGGTGGTCATTTTTCCGGACAGCGGCATCCGCTATCTGAGCACGACCCTGTACGCCCCACCCCAGGAGCAGGGGCTGCGGGTGCGTGATCTGAAGCAGCGCAAGAGCGTGGGACTGCGGCCTGAAAAGGGCGGGTTGCGCCTGTTCACGCCCGGTCCGGGGCTGGATCAATGGGACGAGGCAGGGGCCTGGCGGCGGATCGTGCTTCTGGACGTGGCCGCCCGGTTCCAGCACCAGAAGGGGGTCAAGGCCGAGGTCCTGGTCGGATTGGCGGATTTGGACGACCGGGCCGTGGCCGCGGCCCGGGCCGCGGGAAAGTCTCTGGACGATTCCGGCCAAGACGTGCTGGCCCGGATCCAGAATCTGGCCAAGCTGCTGGGCGTGGGCGAGCAGGTCCGCTTTGTTCCGGCCGGCCGGA
>DSBL01000093.1 GCA_011049455.1 Desulfonatronum sp.
AGGAACGAACAACAAAATCAAAACGATGAAACGTCAAGCCTACGGATTCCGTGACAACGAGTTCTTTAAACTTAGAATCTTGGGCCTTCATGAAACCAAGTACGCTTTAACCGGATGAACCATCATTTTTTCGCACATCAATTTCCCGCCCCCTACATCATAACTACTGTTTCGCGCAAAGCCTGACCGCGACGCCATTATCATCGAATTATTCAATGGATTTAGTCCTCACAGTCAAAAAAAAACGATTGGACATAATTCAAAAAAAACGAGTACATATCCAAGTCCAAAACAACATCAACCCGGCAACTGCATCCTGTGTCGCAGCACAACAAAACGAACACCTTCTTCCATCCTTCCCTGATTTACAAAACCCAGCGTAGTTGCAACCCTTTCTCGTGTTACGATTTTCAATATTGTAACGGAATCCGGATTCTTGCGTCGTCTTGCATGTTCCAGGCGCAATGTCCGCCGTTCCATGTGCTCTCGTAAACCTTAAGCCCTGGAGGATAGCATGGCAAAAGTCGGCGTGTATGTGTGTCATTGCGGCACGAACATCGCCGGGGTCATCGATGTGGAGGCGGTTCGCGCCCATGCCGAGACCCTGCCGGAGGTGGCCGTGGCCCGCAAGGATCTGTTCATGTGCTCGGATTCAGGCCAGGAGATGATCAAGCAGGACATCCGCGACGGTCTGGTGGATAGGGTGGTGGTGGCGGCCTGTACGCCCCGGACCCATGAGCCCATTTTCAGGGCCGCCCTGGAAGCCGGCGGACTGAACAAATACCTTTTCGAAATGGCCAACATCCGGGATCAGGACTCCTGGGTGCACGCCAACGATCCCGAAGGCGCGACAGCGAAAGCCAAGAAACTGATGGCCTCGGCCGTGGGCAAGGCCGCCCGGCTGCAGCCTCTGGAAGACAAGTTCGTGGACGTGACCAAGGCCGCTTTGGTCATCGGCGGCGGCGTGGGCGGAATTTTTTCGGCCCTGGAACTGGCCGACATGGGCTATCCCACCTACCTGGTGGAAAAAGAGCCCTCCATCGGCGGGGTCATGGCCATGCTGGACAAGACCTTCCCCACCAACGACTGCTCGGCCTGCATTCTGACCCCGGTCATGGTGGACGCGGGCAACCACCCGAACGTCAAGCTGATGACCTATTCCGAAGTGGAAGACGTGGACGGGTACATCGGCAACTTCACGGTCAAGGTGCGCCGCAAACAGACGTACATTGATTGGCAGAAATGCACCGGCTGCGGGGCCTGCGCCGAGGCGTGCCCCGTCCGCACCACCAATGAGTTCAACCAGGGCATGGACAAGCGTCCGGCAGCGTATATTCACTTTCCCCAGGCCGTGCCCAAGAAGGCCGTGGTGGACATGGAACACTGCATCAACTGTGCCGGACGCAAGCTTGGTCAGGAACCCAAAATCAGCAAAAAAACCGGCAAGCCCATGCTTGCTCCGTGTGAATTGGCCTGTCCGGCGGACGCCATCAACCGCAGCCTGCCTTTGGACCCGCAAGGGCGGATCGAAGAGATCAAGGTCGGTTCCATTGTCGTGGCCACGGGATTTCAGGTCATGGACAAGGGCTGGTTCAAGGAAATGGCGCCGGAACATCCCAATGTCATCACGGCACTGCAATTGGAAAGGCTGATCTCCGCCACCGGCCCGACCGGGGGGAATCTTTACATGCCTTCCACGGCGGATAAAAAACCAAAAACCATGACCTTCGTCTCCTGCATGGGCTCGCGGGATGAGAAATTCCATACCTACTGCTCCCGGGTGTGCTGCATGTACATGATCAAGCAGGCTAGGCTGCTCAAGGAAAAATACCCGCACATGAACATCTACATGCACTTCATCGACGTACGCACCGCGGGCAAGGATTACGACGAATACTATGTCGGCGCCCGCAAGATGGGCGTGAACATCCTCAAGGGCAAGGTCGGCGGCCTGCAGATTATCGACGACCACCGGTTGCGCGTTCTGGCCTATGACATGGAAGCGGGCACGCCCGTTGAATACGAGTCCGACCTGGTGGTGCTGGCCACGGCCATCGAACTGCCCGAGTCGGCCAAAAAGCTGGCCCAGACCCTGGGCCTGCAGTTCTGCGGCTCCAATTTCTTCAAGGAACTGCATCCCAAGCTGGGTCCGGTGGAGACCTCCACCCGCGGCATATTCCTGGCCGGCTGCTGTCAGGGGCCCAAGGACATCCCGGACACGGTCTCCCAGGCCAAGGGCGCTGCCGGCGCCGCAGCCGTGCCCCTGGCCCAGGGCAAGGTCAAGATCGAGCCGATTTTGTCCGAAGTGATCACGGAACTGTGCAGCGGCTGCGGCATCTGTGTTCCGCTGTGTCCGTACGACGCCATCACCTTGAAGATCCATGCCGAGAAACCAAGAGCCGAGATCGACATCACCCAGTGCAAGGGCTGCGGAGTATGCACCTCGGCCTGCCCGTCCGCGGCCATTGTACTACACGGCTACGAGGACGAGCAGATTTACGCCCAGATCGCGGCCCTAACTGCATAGGAGGATATGTATGGAAAATCTCAAACTGCAAAGTGAAAAAATCAATACGGCCGTCTCCACGATTATCGGCCTGGGCGGCACGGGCATTCTCCAGTGCGTGCAGTGCGGGGCCTGTTCCGCTGTCTGTCCTGGCGTGCGCGCCGGCTTTCCGGTGCTCTGCCGGCTCTTGATCCGCAAGATCCTGGACGGACAATTGGATGAGATCATCGAGGACTCTTCCTCCTGGGGCTGCCAGGCGTGTAACCGCTGTACAGAGGTCTGTCCCCAGGGCGTGCGGCCCCAGGAAGTGGTTTTTGCCTTCCGCCGCTACCAGGCCGGCGAACTGGCCGTGTCCACCTCCACCACCACCAGCCAGATGAACATGTACGAGGTAGGGCATGCCGTGTTCACTGACGCCCAGGAGCTGCGCCAGCAGGTCGGCCTGCCGGCCAAGGCGCCCACCTCGGCCTATAACGAAACGGCCCAAAAGGAAATCCAAACCCTGTTGAACAACAGTTCCATGGCCGAACTGGGGTTGTTTTAACAAAGGAGAAAAGGACATGGAAAAATACGGACTCTATCTGGGATGCAACATCCCATTCAAGGCGCCGGACATCGAACAGTCCTTCCGCAAAATCTTTCCCGCCCTGGGCGTGGAGGTGGAAGACCTGGAGGGGGCCAGCTGCTGTCCGGCCTGGGGAACGGCCCCGTCGTTCGACCTGGACCTGTGGTGCGCGATTTCCGGCAGGAACCTCTCCCTGGCAGAGGATAAAAGCGTGGACCTGATGACCGGCTGCAACTCCTGCTTCGGCGTACTCTCCGAGGCCAAGCATTTCCTCCACGACGGCCAGCGACGCAAACGGGTCAACGAGAAGCTGGGAGTGATCAATCGTCAGTACAAGGGCAGCTCTGACGTGTATCACGTCGCCCATGTGCTCCATCAAAAAATAGGTTTGGAGAAGATCAAGGAAAAGCTGGTCTACTCCCTGGAAGGTCTGAAGGTGACGGTGCAGCCGGGGTGCCACACGCTGTGGCCGTCGGATGTCTATCACGTCAAGGAAAAAAATCCTTTCTACCCGACCATGCTCAAGGAGTTGACCGAGGCCCTGGGTGCCTCGGCCCCGCACTATTCCCGGCTGGAGGCCTGTTGCGGCATGGGCGGGATGCGTTCCACGGACGTGGAAAAATCCCTGGGCCTGTTCAAGGAAAAGCTTCTGTCCATCAAGGAGGAGATCGATCCGGACCTGATCGTGACCACCTGCTCTTCCTGCTACCTGCAGTTCGACATGTCCCAGCCGCAGCTCAGGGAGCGCGGGGAGATCGATTTCGAGATCCCGGTCTTCTATTACACCCAGGTATTGGCCCTGGCCATGGGTTTTGATCCGTCCCAGGTGGCCTCCGTGAGCAAGACGCAGCGGGACGGAATCATCAAGGAAATCCAGAGCGAAAAACGCAAGACCGACAAAACACAAGCCTAAAAGGAGGCATGTCCATGTCATTTTCTCCAAACATCGTCGGCTTCGCCTGCCAGTGGTGCACCTACGCAGGGGCGGACCTGGCCGGGAACCTGCGCTGCAAATACCCGCCGACCATCAAGCTGATCCGCGTGCCCTGCTCCGGCCGGGTGGAGCCCGAGTTCGTGCTCGAGGCCCTGGCCCGGGGTGCTGACGGAGTGCTCATCGGCGGCTGCCATTTCGGAGACTGCCATTACAAGGAAGGCAACTACAAAACCTCCCGGCGAATGATCATGTTCAAGAAACTGATCGAGGATGCCGGCTTTGATCCGCGGCGGTTCCGGCTGGAATGGATCTCCGGGGCCGAGGGCAAGCGATTCGCCGAGGTGGCCGAGGAATTCACAAAAGAGCTTCAGGAACTGGGGCCCAATCCGATCAAGGGAGGAACGGCATAATGGCGGACAAGATCAAATTCGCGTTTTTGCTGGCCGGTGGATGCGCCGGCTGCGAAATGGCCCTGGTGGATATGGCGGAAAAACTGGTGGACGCCCTGGAACACCTGGAAGTGGTCTTCTGGGCTCCCACCGTGGCCGACGTGAAGTACCAGGATTTGGAGGCCATGGAGGACAAATCCATTGACTTGGCCTTTGTGGACGGAATGATCCGCAACAGCGAGAACGCCCATACGGTCAAGGTGCTGCGGGCCAAAAGCAAGACCTTGGTGGCTTTCGGCGCCTGCGCCACCCTGGGCGGCATCGCGGCCATGGGCGACATGCACTCCAAGGAGGAACTGTTCAACGAGGCATTCAAGGACACGTTCTCCACGGACAACCCCGAAGGCGTGCTGCCCACTCCGCAGTATCTGCTGGACGGCAAGTACGACCTGACCCTGCCTGCATTCACCGACCGGGTGTATACCGTCGATCAGCTGGTGGAGGTGGACTACTTTGTGGGCGGATGCCCGCCCCATCACGACTTCGTGGCCGCGGCCGTGCAAGCCATCGTGGCCGGGAACTTGCCGCCCAAGGGCTCCTGGCTGACCAGCGGCAAGGCCGTGTGCGACGTATGCAAACGCAATCCCGCGGCAAAGGGCCAGGAACGCCTGGAAGTGGGCGAGGTCTTCCGCACCGTGGACGGTCGGCCCGACCCGGACAAATGTCTGCTCCAGCAGGGATATATCTGTTTCGGGCCTGTAACCCAGGGGGATTGCGGTGCCTCCTGTCTGAACGTGAACATTCCCTGCCGGGGTTGCGGCGGCCCCATGCCCGGGGTCAAGGATTACGGCGCCCGGTGTATCAGCGCCATCGCCTCCAGCCTCAAGGACGACGCCACGGCCCAGAAAATGGTGGACAAATTCAACAATATGGCCAAGCTGGTCTATCGCTACTCCTTTTCGTCCGGCATTCTGAACCAGAAACTGCCGCCCAAGGAAAAAAGCAAGGCGTAATGGACAGGATGGCCTTGGCCTCCCGGCAAGAGCATAACAGAGAACTGGTCAGACACTGACAGGGAGGAAGCCATGGGCATCCGGGACATTTTGAGCAGCATGTTCGGCTTGGGCCGAAAACAAGAATTCACTCCAAACGAGACCTCAAAGGGGGGTACCGTGAAAAAAATTGAAATAAATCCCATGACCCGTCTGGAGGGTCACGGCAAGATCGCCATTTTCCTGGATGATGCCGGGAACGTGGACGATGCCTTTTTCCAGACCGTGGAGTTCCGCGGCTACGAGAAATTCCTGCAGGGCATGCCCATTGAGGAGGTGCCCAGAACCGTGTCCACGGTGTGCGGGGTATGCCGCGGCGTCCATTTTCTCGCGGCCATGAAGGCTTCGGACAACGTCTACGGGGTGACTCCTCCGCCCACCGGGCGCAAATTGCGCGAATTGTTCTACACCGCGCATACCGTGGAAGACCACTGCGTGGTCCTGTATGCCTTGGGGTTCCCTGATTTCGTAGTCGGACCGGGCGCGCCTGCCGGGGAGCGGAACATCATCGGTCTGATCCAGAAGGTGGGGGCGGACACGGGCAAGCTGGTACTGCGCAAGCGCAGCCTGGCCGTAAAGATCTTTGAACTCCTGGGCGGCAAGCCCAACCATCCGGTGGCGGCCCTGCCCGGCGGATGGTCCAAGCGCCTGACCGAGGAGGAGCGCTCCCAGGTGGAGAAATGGGCCGAGGAACTGGTGGAACTGGGCAAGCTGACCATGCAGGTCTTTGACGATGTGGTGCTCAAGAACCCGGAGTACATGAAGCTGGTCACCGGCGACATGTTCAAGGTGGAGGTGGGCCACATGGGTTCCGTGGATGACCGGGGCCGCGTGGCTTATTACGACGGCACGCAAAAGGTCATTGACGCCTCGGGTAAGGTGGTCGGCACGTTCCAGGGCAAGGAATACCTGGACTTCATAGCCGAGCGGGTCCTGCCATGGTCCTACCTCAAGTTCCCCTACAACAAAAAGCTTGGCGGCTGGGACGGGATCAAGGAAGGTCCGGACACGAACATCTACTGTGTCGGCCCTCTGGCCCGGCTGAACGTGGCCGACGGCATGAACACGCCCCTGGCCCAGGAGCATTACGAGAAATTCCACTCCACCTTCGGCGCCAGACCCGTGCACTACATCCTCGGCTACCACTGGGCCCGGGCCATCGAGATGCTCAACGCGGCCGAACGCTGCCTGGAACTGGCCAGGGATCCGGAAATCACCGGCGAGGATACCTGGAACCAGCCGACCTCCTGCACCGGCGAGGGCGTGGGGATCATCGAGGCCAACCGGGGCACCCTGATCCATCATTACCAGACCGACCAGGACGGCATCGTGACCCGGGCCAACCTGATCGTAGCCACGACCCACAACAACGCGCCCATCAACCTGGCCGTGAAAAAGGCGGCCAAGCACTTCATCAAGGACGGCAACGTGTCCGAGGCGTTGCTCAACCACGTGGAAATGGCCTTCCGGCCCTACGACCTCTGCCTGGCCTGCGCCACACACACGGTCACCGGCGGGGGCACGCCCCTTGAAATCAGCGTTTACAAGCCCGGCGGCGAACTGTACCGCACGCTGAAGAACTTCTAACAACAGAACCGCCCCTGGAAAACCTTTCCAGGGGCGGTTTACACCCATCCATGCAAAACCCCTCCATTCTCATCGGCATCGGCAACCCCCTGTTGCAGGACGACCGGGCCGGCATCGAGGTCGTCGAGCGCATTCAACGTTTGAACTTGCCCGTGGACGTGGAGATCATGCACTGCGTGGGCTTCGAGGTTCTGGACAAGGTTTTGGGATATGAGCAGGCCTTTGTGGTGGACGCCTGCATGCTCGGTCACGAGCACGGGGCCTTGCTGGAAGTAGGCGTGGAGGACATTTTCACCAGGGCCGGGCTGTCCGCTTCCCATGCCGTGACCCTGGGGGCCACGCTCAAAACCGGAATGGTAATTTTTCCCGAGGACATGCCCCGGGATCTGCGCATCTTCCTGATCCAGGCCAAGACCGTGGAGGATTTCTCCCCGGATCTCAGCCCGGAAGTGGAACGCGGGGTGTCCAGGGCGGTGGAGAGAATCGCGGCCTTGCTGACTTAAGGCGGTCGTCCGTGCCGGGGATCACCCTACCCGGCCAGTTCCAGCCAGTCTCCTGAACACAGTTTTTTGAAGGGAAGATTGTTTGCCAGGCCGCACAAGGCAGCCAGGTCCGTGCAGTGCATCGGGCAGAGCAACTCAACACCATGCTCATGAAAATATCGGATGGTGTGTTCCAGCTGGCTCGCATCGCCCAAGAGATGGAACCCCCCGACGACCAGACGCACCCTGTCGGTTTTTGCAACTTTTTTGGCGTGTTCAATGGTGTTGCAAATGCCTGCATGGGCGCACCCGGAAATGACCACAAGTCCTTCCGGCGTGTTGACCGCGAGCGCGGAGTCGTCGAGGATGTAATCAGGGACCCGGTGATTGTTTTCAAGGCGGGTGAAATATGTTTGCTGTGATTCAAAGTCATTCATTCTTGGAATTTCGCCCAAAAAAAAGACATCTTCCATGATTTGAAAAGGTTCCTTGGTAAAAATTGTGCTCAATCCGGCGGTCAGTGTGTGATAATCCCTGGGGACCCCGTTGTATTTGTCCAGCTTGCTGAATCTGTGCGTCAATATTCCGGGGTGAGCCACGAGACTGATGGCCTTTTCACTGGGTGGAAAATGTCGCAGGCCGTTGACGTGATCCCAGTGGCCGTGGCTGATGACGAGATAATCGGTTTCCCGGAGATCAATGCCGAACAATTGCGCATTCCGTAGGAAAACATCCGTGGCCCCCAGGTCAAAAAGGATTTTCACTGATGCATCAATGAATATGGACAGCCCGTGTTCAGCCAAGAAAACTTTGTCCATGAACCCCATTTTCGCTTGATCTTCACAGAGTATAAATATCTTCATGGTGCTTTTCCCTTTGCTGAATGAGACCCGGGGCATCTTGCCTTGAGCGATCTCATCTCATGCGTGATGTTCCTGCAAAAATGCTTAAAACGGTGCGCTCGCCTTGAAGAGTGGCATACGTCCCGCTGTCTTCCGTCTTCCGTCGTCCGTCGTCCGTCGTCTGACGTGTGCAAATCACTTCTTCCGCCCGAGTTAAACATGGGAGAGGATGCGATTCAAGAAATCCCTGGTCCTGGGGTGATCAGGATGGGTGAAAAAAACGCCGGTATTCTTCGCCTCGACGATCTCCCCGTGATCCATGAATATGATTTCCTGGGCCACCTTTTTGGCAAAGCCCATTTCATGGGTAACCACGATCATGGTCATGCCCTCCAGGGCCAGGTCGATCATGACGTCCAGGACCTCGCCGATCATTTCCGGATCCAACGCCGAGGTCGGCTCATCAAAAAGCATGATCCTGGGCTCCATGGCCAGGCTCCGGGCAATGGCCACGCGCTGCTGCTGCCCCCCCGACAACTCGGCCGGGAAGGAGTTCGCCTTGTCCTCGATCCCCACCCGCTCCAACAGCTGCAACGCCTTTGTCTCTGCTGTTTTCCTGGACCGGCCCCGGACCTTTTGCGGGGCCAAAGTGATGTTGTCCAGCGCGGTCATGTGGGGATAAAGGTCAAAGTGTTGAAAGACCATGCCGATGTTCTCGCGCAGTTTGTAGATATCCGTATTCGGGTCCTGCACGGACAGGCCGTCCACGATGATCTCACCCCTCTGGAATCTTTCCAGCCGGTTGATGCACCGCAACAGGGAACTCTTCCCCGAGCCGCTCGGACCACAGATCACCGTTGTCCGCCCCTTTTGAAAACGGGCGCTGACATCTTTCAGGACCTGAAAATCATCCCCCAGCCACAGGCTGACATTTTTGATCTCTATCACGCTACACGCTCTGATGCGCTTTATGCTCGAAACGACGAACAAGAAGTGACATGGACAAGCATATCACCAAATAAACCAATGCCGCGAAAAAATACAACTCGATGGACCTGACCTCCCTGCTGTCCACCAAACTTATCCTGCGCAGGAATTCCCGCAACCCGATGACGTAGGCAAGGGACGTGTCCTGGAAAAGGACAATGGACTGGGTCATCAGCGCAGGGAGCATGTTTTTCAGGGCCTGCGGCAAGACGATGTATCTCATGACCTGATGGTATTTCATGCCCGTGGAATAGGCGGCCAGGACCTGGCCCTTGGGAATGGACTGGATGCCTCCCCGGATGATTTCCGCGAAATAGGCGGCCTCAAAGGCGATGAACCCGATGACCGCGGAAATGAATGTGCCCATGGGCTTGCCGAACAAGACGGGCACGAAAAAGTAGAACCAGAAAATGACCAGAATCAGGGGCTGGCTCCGGAAAAAATGGATGTACAGGGTTGCCGGGCAGGAGATGCACCTTTTGGATGAAATGCGCGCCAGCCCCAGCAGGATGCCGAACAACACCCCACCGGCCAGGGATATGGCCGCGAGCTGGAAGGTTACGCCCAGCCCTCCCAGCAAAAAGTCCATGTTTCTGGAGACAACTGTCCAATCCATGATGAACCTATCGCTCCTGATGGATCATACCCGCGATCCTGGTCTTCTTTTCCACGATAGCCATGAACGCGATGATGCACAGGGTGATCGCCAGGTAGGAGAAACTCGCGGCGGTCGTGACTTCCAGGCCTCTCCACGTAAATGATTCGATGTACGCCGTTGTGCCGGTGATTTCCAAGACCCCGATGGTCATGGTCAAGGCGGAATTCTTGAAGCAGGTCAAAAATTCCGTGGTCAGGGGAGGAATGGACAACCGGAAGGCATAGGGCACGACCACATATCGATATGTTTTGTACGGAGTCAGTCCCGTTGAGTAGGCCGCCCTGTACTGGCCATAAGGGACGGACAACAGGGAGGAGCGGAACACCTCTGAAACACGGGACGAGGTGTAGAACGCCAGGGCCAGGATACCCAGGAAGAACGGCAGATTGCTGATGTTGTCGTACAACCACAGTTCCATCGATTTCGGAAGCAATGACGGCAAGGCGAAATACCAGAAGAAAATCTGCACCAACAATGGGATGTTCCGGAACACCTCAACATACATGGCGCCGGCAAGTTTCAATGATCTGCGGGTAGAGACACGAAACACGCTGACCACCATCCCGATGAAAAACGCCAGGGACCATGCAACAACTGAAAGCATCAGCGTTGTCTTGATCCCGTTCAAAAAAAGGGCACCATACGGCTGTCGCCATATGATGCCCCAGTCAAAGCTGTAATCGATCATGACCGGTTCGGGAACATTAATCAGGGAAACTCAGGGCATTGATCATGATTTTGTATTCGTTTGTCATGGGCAGCTCGACCTCGCCCTGCGGCCCGAACCACTTGTTGTATATCTCGTCGAATGTCCCGTCCTTAAACATCCCGATGAGCACCGCATTGACAAAGTCCCTCCAAGGGCTGTCGTTCTGCGGCAATATGAAGCCGTAAGGCTCATACGTCAGGTAGTCGGCAACGATTTCCCATTCCTCCGGGTTCTGCGCCTTGGCCCGCATGCCGGCGAGCATGCTGGCATCGGTGAAATACGCGTGAATCTTCCCCTGTTGCAAGGCCAGGAAGCCCTTGGTGTGATCCTCGAAAAGAACCATTTCGCATGGCGGGTCAATCAGTTTGGTATCGATGGCGTTTTGCAGGCCCTTGATGTTCGCGGTCGACCCCTGGCCAAGTCCGACTCTTTTGCCGGCTAGATCGGGATAATCCCGGATAGGGCTTCCCTTGGGCACCAATAATCTGGTTCCGGTCAGGAAATAGGGCAGGGAAAAATCCACCACGTTTTCCCGCTCCAGAGTAATGGTCGTGGAGCCGATGCCGATATCCACGGTGCGGTTGACCACGAGCGGAATCCTGTTCTTGGGGTTCATGGGGACCTTCACGTATTCGATCGGCTTGCCGAACTTCTGCTCCAGGGCTTTCGCGATTTGAGCGCCCAGGTCCATGCCGAAGCCGACCCATTCGCCCTGTTCATTGATGTAGCCGAAAGGGACGGCCCCTTCCCTGTGGCCCATGGAAACCTTTCCCGACTTCTCAATCCGGTCCAGAACGCCTTCGGCCATGACCGGGGACGAGAAGAAAAAAATGATGGAAACAAAAAAGGCAACAAGAATTCCAAGCCGTTGAACATGTTGACGGGATTTTCGCATAACCTAACCCTCCGGTTAAAAGTGTATTGGCATTGCTTCAACGGTACCACGAAGAGACCACCATGCAAGAAAAAACATTTATCAAGCGTGCGTACAGAACTTACAGCAACAATGTCCAATAGTTTATGATAATAATGGAAGAATAGAAGGATATTTTTTATCTATGTAAAAAACCCTGAATACAGGACCGCACTGGCTTGAGAATCTTTCATCATGGAGTGGGCCTGCACCATGGGAGGTGACAGCCGGGACCAAAGCGGTCCCGGCTGTTCGTGTTCAGGAGGGGCGGCTAAGTGTTTTGGTGGGTTATCCCAAAAGCTTTCTGACCGGCGAGACCGCCCTGGCCAGCACGGCCTTGCGGCTGAGCAGGGGGATGTCGTTGCAGGCCACGGCGTATTCATAGTATTGTCGCGGATTGTCCTCGCACAGATAGATCACCCGCACGTCGTCCGGATCGGCCAAAACCGCGTTGGGTTTGTAGGCTTTCACCTCGGCTAAGCGCTTGTTGGCCAATTCCAGCATCTCCTCCCGGTCGCCGAAGTTCATGGCGCCGGTGGGGCAGGTCAGCACGCAGGCCGGAAGCAGGCCGTTATGCACCCGGTCGATGCACATG
>DSBL01000152.1 GCA_011049455.1 Desulfonatronum sp.
CCGAAGTTCACCCCCCAGGCGCAGGCCGTATAATCTGGCTCAGTGGTGGACGACCAATACCAGATGACCCCGAAAGCCGCATTCAATGCTCTCGTCGGGATGAACGCTGGGGAATGGCGGCTTGATTGACGATGACTTTTTGCAGGGACATCTTTCCAGCCAGGCTGAAGGACGAGCAGCGATCCACGGCATCGTCCCATTTGAACTTGCCCAACGGGTTTGCGTCCTTGGTCCACATCAAGTTGTATTGCGTGTCGGTAACGGTTCCGTCGTGGTGGTCCACGAAGCGCTGTGCATGGACAATGCCTGTCACCGCCAAACCGAAAACAAAAAACAGAACAATGAATAATGTGTTTTTCACAATCTCCCTCCTTATCGTTCACGTTTTCAAAACCTATTGCGTTGGAATGGTCAATTGCGGCGCGTTGAAAGCCCTGTCATCCTCCAGCAGGGTGAAGGCCAGCATGATGAAGGAAAAAACGCGTTTGGTTTCCAGGCTGTGGTCGTCGATCCAGAACCAGTGGCCGCGGTACTGGACCGCGGCAAAGGCCTCGCCGGGCTTCTCAGGCGAGGATTGCACCGCGATCCTGTCCAGCATGGCCGTGTCCTCGGAAACCGGGACTCCCGGAATGGCCCGGCCCGCATCCAGGTCGTCCTGCGGAACCTGCACCCGGGCGGCCACCGCGGCCAGAATCTGCATCAGGGAATAGGTCTGCAGCGCGACAACGTCCCGGCCCTGATGCAGGGAGCCGGACGTCACCGCGTATTCGTCTCGTCCGGGATCAAGATCCAGCAGGTCTTGCAGTTCCCGGATCAAACCGGACGCTTCCGCCGTGGGACGCCGACCGCCCAGGACCAGGGACAGGCAAGGCTCCTGGCCTGGGTCAGGTTCGCGGCTGGCCACGTGCACCGCGTCCAGAATCTGAAGCTGGGAGAGAATCTCCACCACCCGCTGAAACGAGGAGTCCCCCTGCACATGGGCCCCGGGCAAATGGGCCTCGTTGCGCAGGCCGTTGATCCCGCGCACACTCAGGGTGAACAGGAACCGGGCCGATATGCCGGAATCCAGACCCAGGAGCAGATTGCGCGCCGGGATGGGCGCGATCACTCCTTTGCGAAAGGCGGTCCCGGTCAGGGGCCGGTAGGTGATGGTCGGCCGATCCGTGTATCTCCCCGAAACACCCAGATCCAGCTTGCTGGAATCGCCCGTGCCGGACAGATCGAACATGGACCGGGAGAATCCCACATTGGCCCCGGTCTCCATGGAGTGGGCCGCCACGATGTCTCCAACGTCCACGAAAAACAGCGGCTCCACATAGCGGATCTTGACGATGTTCAGCAGGATCTGCTGCTTCCAGGACTCGGTGATGGAGGCATTGTACCCGGTCCGTTCCGAGACGATCTTCCCGGGACCGATGGAGGCGCACCCGGACAGCGCCACCAGAAAGAACGCCGCGAGAACCGCCATGCCTCGGGACGGGAAGCGGCTCACGGGTTGCTCTCCTTTGCAAACACTGCATCCAGCCAGTCGAAGAGCACCTGCCCCACCAGGCTTCGGTTTTCCAGGATGCAGTGGTTGGCCGCGCCTTCATCGGCCGGGGTGACCACCATTTTTTTCAAGGGGTTCGGGAAATTGTCCATGGCGATCTTCTGCTGGCGCTGCACCTCCAGGCTTTTGTATTCGCCCTGGCCCACGATGATCAGGGCCGGAGCCTCGATCCTGGCCGGATCAAAGGTGTTGCCCTTGTTGGCTTCAATCAGCGCAAAAGGCTCGTCCTGGGGCACCCCGTACCGCCAGCAGATGGACCTGACCACGTCCCGGTGAAAATCGGACCAGGTATCCATCTCCTCCGGGGTGGCCAGGGCCGCGGGCATAGTGGCGAACAGCGGATGGGCGTCCACCACCGCGGAGGTCATCACAACGGCCTTGATGCGCGGATCGTGCATGGCGGCCTGGGGCACGAACAGCCCGCCGCCGCTGAATCCGTAGGCGGCAAAGCGCTTTTCATCCACGCCGGGCAGGGTCAAAACATGATCCACCACCGCTTTCAGGGCGATGTTCGTGTCCGTGCGGAAAATCTGGCCCTCAAAGGGCAGCAGGCCCTGGCCGGGCAGATCCACGGTGGCGAAATTGTAGCCCCTGGCATGGGCCTGCGGGGCGATGAAAAAGAACAGATCCTCGGCAAAGGTTTCTCCGCCCCCGATCATCAGCAGGGTCGGGGCGCTCTGGTTATCTCTGGTCGCGGGCCGGTAATACCCAGGCAGGACCGTGTCCTCAAAAGGCACTTTAAAATACTCCAAAGGCGGGTCCAGAAGTTTGCCGGTCTCGCGCATCAGGCTGCGCACCTTCATGCTGGTGGGTTTGAACAAGGGATTGTCCGCAAGCATGGAAATCACGGAAAACCGGTAATAGTTCACCGCGCGCAACAACTGCGTTCTGGCGCTGACCACATGCCCGCCGGCCAAAGACTCCCGTCCGCGGGCCTCCACGCGCTCGGCCAGGGCCAGCCATTCCCGCTGCCAGCTGGCCGCATCTCCGTCCTCGATGTGCGAGGCCGCGTAGAAGGCTTCCCCGATCTCCGCCCCGCCCGTAGACACCGAGCCGAGGATCAGGTTTCCGAAATGGAAGTCCATGTCCGGGTCATCAAAAAAATAGGAAAACTCGGTGGCATGCATGTCCGAGACTTCCAGGGCGTCCCCGGAAGCAAGGACGCTTGTGCCCCACGCCTGCAAAGCGGCCGCCATCAGCAGACAGACAAGATACTTGACTGCAAGATATCCCTCGCTTTTCATGATTGATCCTCCCTGTTGGCTGGTATTTTTTTTGTTCGCGGTAATCGAAAAATTATAGTAACTACTACTCAGTACAATTTGCGGTGGTTTCGCCAAAAGGCAGGGTTGTCGCGTTTTGGTTCTGCCGGCTGTCTGACTGAGCTGGGCATCGTTCATCAAGGGGTTGCCCCTCATGGAAAAGCAAAGTCATGGTTTTACTGCGCAACCCCTTGATGGTACGAGGCCCGCGAAGGAGTTCCGGCAGGGCCAAAACGCGATAACCCGGCCGTGAACTGATTGTGCTGAACAGTTACAAAATCAAGGCTTTGCCCGTTCGTCCAGCCAGTTCAGAATGCGCTCGCTGGAAACCACGGGCGCGCCGAGCTGGCAATGGAACTGCCCGCCCTGGGAGGCGTCGAATTCCAGGTAGGTCTTTTTGGTGTTCAGGGCATTGAACACCTTTTTGGCCTGGGCATTGGACCCGGCAACCTGATCCTCGCTGGAATTGACCACCAGCATTTCGGTCTTGATCTCGGCGGTGACGTCCGCCAGGGTGTACTCTTGCAGCTTCCGGAACAGTTCACAGGGGGTTGCGGATTGGAATGTCCAGAGCATCTGGGTGATGAACTGATGCACATCCGGGCGCTCATCCATTTCCTGGAGCACCAGGGCGTCGATTTCAGCCGAGCACTCCCCTGACTCCACAGCCTGGCGTACCGCGTCCGGGAACTTGGTCATGGTCCCGTCGAACACGCTGTACACCCCGCCGTCCACGATGCCCCAGCGAATTCGCTTTTCAAAGGCCAGGGCCCGGGGCACCAGGTAACCGCCCATGGAATAGCCCAGCAGGGCGATGCGCTCCGGGTCCACGTCAGGGCGGCTTAGGGCGTAGTCCACCACGGGCGTGACCACGCTTTCCCAGTCGTGGCGGAACGGCAGCTTCTGCAGGCTGATCAGCTCACCCTGACCCGGGCCTTCGAAAATAAGGCAGTTGTATCCGCGCTGCACGGCCAGAGCGCCCAGGATGAAATAGAGGTCCTCGGCAGTGGCGTCGAGGCCGGTCTGGATCAGGAGCAGCGGCCTTTTGCTTTCGCTGGCGTCCGGGGTGAGGAAATACCCGGGCAGGGTGGTCTGTTCATAGGGAATGCGCACCTGCTCGATCATCCCGCCCGAAAGGCCCGCGGCCTTGAGAAAGGCATCCCGGCCGTTTTGCCAGGCGATCACCCCGCGCGGGTCCTTGTCGTACAGGTAGATGGACGCGGCCCGGAAATAGTTGGTGGCCCGGAAATAGGCCTGCTGCGCGGCAAGGTCGTGTCCGGACGCGGCAAACTCGTCCGCGGCGGCCCGAACCTTCAGGGCCATGGCGTTCCAGGCCTGGAACCAGCTTTCCCGGTCAAAATCCTTCACCTGGCCGGTGATGGTCAGCAGCTCGCCCAGGTCGGCCCCGCCCGTGGCTGTAAGCCCGAAGCGCCACAGGCTCTGGAACACAAAGGCCGGGTCGTTGAACAGAAAACCGCCCATGCTCCGCTGGGAAATGTCCCGGGGTTCATTGCCGCTCTGTCCGCGGTAGTTGTCCCAGCGTTCCACTTTTCCACTGATATAGACATGGCCCTGCAAGGGAAAATGGGTGTGGATAAAGACCCACTCCTTGTCCACGCCGGTCAGGTTTTCCAGGGAATCGGCAATGGCGGTCATCATCCCGGCCACGTCCTGTTCGCTAAAAAAACCAGGAACGTACAGGTCCACGAAAAGGGGCTTGTCCGAGACCGGCTCGCCCATGCAGTGGATGGCGTCAAAGGTCTGCCAGTAGTAGGTCAGAAAGCGCTCGTCGATCCCGGTGGCCGCGGTGACGTCCCGGCTGAGTTGGGCCAGAATCGAGGGCACGTCCAGGTCTGACTTGGCATAGGTAATCCGGACCATGGGATCGGCCGGGTCAATGCCACCCGCGGCCCGGGCCATGCCCTGCCCCGGCAAGGGGCTCGCAACAAGCCCCAGGACCACGACCAAAAGCCCAAGTTCCCAAACCAATGATTTTGCATACCCCAAACGCATGAAACCTCCCTTAGTTGTGCGTGCAATCCCTGGATCAATTCCGCACAATGATAACGCCCTGGAGAGGCTCCTGCTGTCAAGAAAAATCCACGTGAAAACCCGTGAAAGTTTTTCCAACACTCTAAAGACATGTGACTTTCAAAGCACAAAGTCGAAACGAGCAAGACGGGAGGCAGGGGAAGAAAGGGCGAGAAAGGGCGATGGGGGAAAGTGGTTGGATATGATCACGCACCAAGACGGCTGAGTGGCTGCCCGGGAACGAACGTCTCAACCCCTGAACTTCATGGTCAGACAAAATGTGACGTTTTGTGATCGTGGGGCGGCAGGAAGACTATTCGTAAGCTGAGTCATAATCCGCGTGCAGCGAGAGAATTCTCAACCACGAATTGTCTCTGTAGGCGAGACCACGGATTTTCTTGCTGATCCTGAACGAATACATCCTCGATCCGTTCGGGCCGGAACGTGAAGATATGGCCTCCCACTTCAATCCCGGACCTGCATAGATCTGTTGCCAGGTCATGGCGGATAGTTTCCGAAGCGCTCCCAAGACTGCCACCTGATCATGTTTGGGCAAGCTGAACAGATGCTTCTGGAAAACCGGATTGTTCAAGTCAAGCTGGACCTGTTCCCGGTTTTGGTCCGGCCTCATGAAATCCGATCTTCCAGCGCCTGGAGATCGCTATGTTCAGGCGGATTGCTTTCAGCCCATGCCACGGCCCTGTCAAGTTCGGCCTTGACCCCGGGTTGATGGAGCCATTGCTCGTTTTGCGGGATAAAATGGCCGATTTTTAGAATCCAGACTCCGGATTCAATTTCATCCACCAAAACCTGCTTCCCGGCATACTGTTTCCCCAGGGTCACCTGTCCGCTTTTGCCAATGGTTTTCACAGCGCTCATGCCGCCCTCCGATGAGTCAGTTCATGCATTTCATGCCTTGTCCTCAATCATGTTTCATTAATGCATGATATCATGTGATCATGAAAAGTCAAAAATACGTTTTTTGGGGAAATGATAAAATAATTTTCAAGGCGTGCGATGCGGGCTTTGCTTGAAGGGAACGTGCGGCACGGGCCTGTATCTTCCCAAATACTCTCTGTCGGTCTCTATGCAAGCCCCTTCAACTCGCCAAGACTCAGCTCCAGCTCAGTCCGCGCTGGCACGTTTTCGTCGCAGGCGGCAAGGACGAATTCCGCGGTGGCGTGAATCTTCTGCCAGCGCGGCCGCACCGGTAAGGTGCTCTGGCTTAAATACCTGTCCAGGGTCTGGGTGCGACAATACCCGTCCTTTTCCATGTACACGTTCCAGAGGCCGGACTGTCTGGCCAGTTCGACCTTGTCGGTCCCCGTGCATATCAGCCAGCAGTCCACGGCCAGATTCATGACCCGTACCGCCAGCAGCCGTTTGTCTTGAGGCGATGATTCAACCTCGCTCCTTTCGTGAGCGAGCGCTTCTTCCTTGGCCTGCAGGTGAGCAAGCTGCTCGTCCACGGTGACAAGCTCCACCGCAAGGCGCTCGGCCTTGTCGCTGACCCGCGAATGCCGCGAGGACATGAAAAACGAGTAGCAGCAGATGAAGATAAACACCCCCAGCGGGGCCAAGTCCGTGGAAGCGACCAGATCCAGGTCGAACAATATGTCGTCGAGCTCTGCCACGGCCAGGGCCAGATAGCCGGGGATAAGCAGAAACACGCCTCGCTTCTTGTTCAGGACATCCAGGATGAACGCGCCGATCAGATAGGCGAACACCGTTCTGGTTATCAGGAAATACAAGAACGGCACAGTGTCGTAGGCATTGGGCGGCGTGGCCAGAATGTAGACCATGTACGCCGCCCCCAAAGCCAGGTACCCGCGGTCCACCCAGGGCCCGAAACGTTTGGGGAACAATTCGTGGTAAAACATGGTCATCAGGGGAATGGTCAACCCATAGGGCAGCAGCGAGAGGGTCACGCCCCAACTCCAGGGCAGATCGATAAAATGGGGCAGCAAAAAGGCGTAGGACGGGCTGAAGGCGATGGCCGCGGCCCACATCAGGCAAAACAGGGCGAAAAACACGTTGGCCCTTTCCCTGCGGCGCAAAATGAACAATGTGAGATGATACACGGCCAGCGCCAGCAGACATCCGCAGATAAAGGCGCCAATGATCCACCGCGTGGTGACCAGGTGCGAAATCTGCGTTTCCGTGCCCAGCAGGGTGCTGATGTTCAGGCCGCCTTGCAGGTTGTGATGGTTGGAAACCTGCAAGACAACCTCCATCACGTCCCCCATGGGCACGAACCACGGCGCGATCATGTGAGCCTTAGGCCGCTCCGAATCGACATCTTCACCAGGGGTGCCGGTTTCACCCACCAGCAGTCCATCCACCCAGACGCGGCAGACCGACAGGGGGGCGGAAACCAGCAGGGCCAGGCGTTCCTGGGCCGAAACCAGGGTTTGGTCAAGACGGATTTGTAATCGATAGACGCCGTACCCGTAAGGCGAAAGGGGCACGCCCGACCGGGTCTCTCCCTGCCACAGCCCGGGCAGGGTCAGGAAATCGCGGGGCATAGCTTCCCCGTCCCACCGGGGCACGGCGGGGTCATACGTCTGCCGCCATGCGAACTCCCACTCCCCACGCAAGGCCACCGGCCCCTGGGCGGAAAAATCCCAGGCGGACAGATCAAGGACGCCGTCCAGGGCCCGCGGGGATTCTTCCCGGGCGGTGCAGCCCGGAATCGTGAAAAGGAGGATTAAAAGAACGAAATGTCTGGCGTACATCAGTAAGGAGCCATTCGGAGGAAGAGGATTACATGGCGCGGCCTGTCACTACAGCTAAACTTTGCTGAAATGTATAAAAATGCCAAGGACAAGATGCCATTGCTCCCAGAATTTCCGTGCTTTTCCGTGTGTTCCGTGGGCCACTCTCAGGGAGTATTCCTGATCACGGCATGAAATTTCGCTGTAGGGCTATTTCTGTGTTTGCGTAATGGGCAGATCCGCTGTCCCGGCATAGAAGACCACGATGTGCGCGGGTTCGTCGCCCATCCCGGACACCAGGAAGCGGACCGGACCCTGGATGTACTTGCCTGGAAACAAAGCCTTCTTGAACATGGTTTCTGTTCTCCGAGTTTTGCTGGTTGCAAGGATCGGAAACGGTTCCATTCGAATCGAAGTAAAAAAATCGAATCAGCCGATGGGGATGGTCATCAGGTCTTCGCCGATGATCAGCCGTCCGGAAAAGTTGTTGCCGGCCCTCTGGAGATGGGACAGGGGCGTATCTCCAGGCACGATATGATTGAGTACCAGGGTCTTGGCCTTGCATTCCTCGGCGATCCGGCCCACGGCGTCGATGGCCGTATGGGCCTGGAGCATATGAATTTTCAAGGCGTACATCGGACTGCCCGGCTCCGGATCGCCGAATTTGAAGTCCACCCAGGCCCCGTCAATGACTTCATGAACCAGGACGTCCACCCGGTTGGCCAGAAGCTGGAGATTGCCGTTGGTGTCCGGCCCGGTATCCCCGGAAATGGCCACCGAGCCGTCAGCCGTGTCGAATCGGTAGGCAAAGGCCGGATAGACTTGATGATGGTCCACCAGGGTCGCCGTAACCCGGACCAGATCGTCGCGATAGACTTCAAAAGGGTTCATGGGTGGGCAGGTGGGGCTGAACCTGCCCACCAGAGGGGTTCCGATTTCCTGAACCTGGACCACTTTCGTGAAATCCGGGTAGCCGGCGTCCAGGGTCATGTTGTTGATGCACTGGGCAAAGGCCTGCCACATCAGTTCGGTCATCTGCCGGGTGCCGGGCGTCTGCGTCGCCGAAAACCCTCCAGCAGCTCCGGCCCGGACGATGGTCCCGCCGCGTTGGATGTAGCCCGTCACATCGGTTTCCAGTTGACCTCGGGTGCACGGGCCGATGACCCGCAACGGCTGGCGTCTGCCCAGTCCGGCCCCTGGCCCGATCAGCAACAGGGCTGGATAATCCGCGATATGGTCCTGGTGCAGATGCGTGAGAAAAAGGGCGCGCAGGTTTTGCAGAAACAGGGACGAGCCATGTCCGCTGTAGGAGCCGCCCGCGTAGGGGCTGCCGGGGTTGAAGGCCTGGGTCAGCCGGGCCGTGGTGTCCTGGCCCAGGTCCACCAGATACAGCACGCCATTGACCACCACGGCGGTCGACGTGCTGGCGCGGGTCGTTCCGGGATACCAGGAAACACCGCCGGAAGAGCCGAGGATGACCACCTTGGTTCCGGCGCTTGATCCGCCTCCCCCGTCTGATCCCCCTCCACAGCCGGAAATTCCTTGAAGCAGGGAGACCGTGACCAAGGACGCCCCGACCCCCTTCAGAAAATCCCGCCGCGAGCCATCGGTATTCATCATATCGTTATCAGTGGACATTTTCCCTTCCTTTAAGATGAAAACACCAACCACGCCGTCAGCCAACCTCAAAAGAGGTCACGCCAAAAGTCCTCTTGATGGGTACATTTGGTAGCGGACATTCCGAAAAAAAGCGTCAACCTGTTGCTCCCGCGAAATGAACCATCCCCAATTGCGACGGATTATTTCGTTTCGACTGGCGCGTTTCCCATTCAGACCGGCGAATGTTTGTCGGACGATTTTTGAGTTCACGCAGCATCAACGGCTAGAGAGGCAAGGCCCACTCCACCCGGGCTTGTTTGCACATGTGTCCTCTGTCGGGTGCAAAATCAGTCATTGCACCCGACTCTCACAGGACTTTTTTTGTTTGCTTCTTGCCAACCCTGGGTAGCCCTACGAAACCCCGTTGGGGCATGAGCCGATGGAAAATGATCATACTCAGGAGGGCAGTCCTGTCGGTAGACAGGTCATCCGTCCGAAACGCATATAGAGCCAAATAATTCGCTTCAGGAGGTTGGGCCCCCGTGACAGGGCCAACTACAACTGTTGTCCTTTGTCAAACCCGGCTGCGGGCCGCCGGCCTTCCAGTGCGGGCAGTCGAAATGCCGCGTGTCCTTCCTGAGGCAATCGTTTCTGGCCATCACGCATGCATCGAGACAGTCCATGTTTCCCGGAGGGCACAGGGCCTCGCACTGGTCCCATTCCGCGTTGCAGGCCGCCAGGATGCTCCTGAAGGTTTCGTTGCAGCAGTTGTTGCAGTCGATCAGATCGGGGCAGCCGTGGACGCAATCGATATAGGTGCCGGTTGCGGCGTGAAGGTTGGGGGTTGCCGTGAACAGCAGGGCCAGGGCCGCTGCTCCAAAAACCTTTCTCCACATTATCCTCATGATGATCCTCCTTCCCCTTTCGGCGCAGGATTTTTGTGGCCTGCAAGGGCAATAAAATCATTCGTTTCAGAGGGTTGATGGCCAGAGCCTACTCGTGGCAACCTGAACCCTCACAACTGACGGACTTTGTCAAACCCGGCTGCGGACCGTCCTCCATCCACCGCGGGCAATCGAAATCCCGCGTGTCCTGCATGAGGCGATGGCCGGGAATCAGTCTTGATAGTGGCAATTGGATGGATGGTTGCCGTTTCTGACATTCTGCCACATCCACATGCATCCGGACTTGCATGATTCCCGTTCCATGCCGACATCGTACCATCCATCGCATGAGGCCCGGCACATCTGATAGGCGTCCGATAATGAGTATTCGCACGGAGGCGGTGCTGCCTGGGCATGGGATTCACGCGGCTGGAACACGTCGAAAAATGCCTGCAAAGCGGAATCCTGGAACCTGTATGCAGATGCCGGGTCATGAAAAGAATCCGTCATCAAGATTCCTGCGCCAAAACCAACGAGGATAAGTACCAGCGCGATTTTTTTCATTTTTTCCTCCTAGTTTGGTTGTGCCGATGGCGCTTTGCAGAGTGCGAAGGGCCATGGAGTTTCCTTGACGAGTTCAGTAAACCAATCATCCATCGATACAAATTCGAAAGCCATTATTGCAGCCTGACACCTTGATGTCCCGGCACGGGACCATGGGCAGAACCCATTCCAGCATGGCCTGATAGGACATAACGGAATCGTTCTCAAAAATGGTCATTTTTCCGGCAAAGCAATGGCCGCGACCACCAGGCGGTGCACCTCGAAGGCCGCTTGCGGGTCTTTGGTTTCCAATGCGCGCAAGGCCTCGGGCGTGAGCAGGGCCGCTTCAGTCTCGGATTCACTCACATAGCCATGGGGCGTGACCCAGGGCGCGTAGGCCGCGGGTTCGGCAAAAAACGTGGCCGGCCCCAGGGAACGCAACGTGCTTTGCGCGCCAGCGGCGTCAATCACGAATTCGCGCACCACGCCCTGTCGCACGAAGAACATGGACCGGGCGGTTTCCCCGGGCTGAAGCAGGACAACGCCGGGCAGCCAGGATCGCCTTTCCACGAACGGCGACAGCCGCTCCAGAAGCTTTTCCACCTGCTCCTGTTGCTTGAGCCGGAGCAGCAGATCGTCTGCAACATGGTCGATCAGATCGGCCCGGGTCTGCCTTGCCACGGCTGAATCCTCATGCATGGCCTGTTGCGCCTCTTGTAAAAGCGTATCCTCGCACCATGCCAATGCCGCGTTCCGGTCCGAAAAAAACCGCGTATTTTCAGCGACATCCTGGCCGCCCACCTGTTGGAGCAGATTGGAAAACAGTTCCGGGGCGCCGGCCAGAACGAATGTTGCTTGGCGTGCGCTCAGCCGCTGGGCCAGACGGACAAAATTGTACACCGCGGAGATGTCAAAGCCGGAAACCCTCTGAAAATCCACGATAACAGCCTGCGTCCCCTCCTCGTCCATGGCCTGCATGATGGCCGAAGTGAGCGCATTCACCGATCCGAAGAACAGATAGCCGGTCAGATCAAAGACGCCCACCTTGCCGCCGCCGGTCGCGAGCAGTCGCTGATGGGGCAGGGCACGCTGCCTGCGGCTGCGTGTCTGCGCGATGGTGGAAGCGGAAAACAGGACCGGAATCTTGCTGAACCGGACCACGAAAAGGACCACCGTGGCCAGCAGGCCCAAAAGCACCCCGTGCAGATACCCGAACACGCCGATGGTCCCGAAAACCGCGAGCACCACCAGATAATCAGCCCCGGGCATCCGGGTGCGCGTGTCCACGATCCAGTCCAAAAGGAACATCAGCCCGAGGAGCAACAAGAACCCTCCCAGCAGGGCCTTGGGAAAAACGGACAGGATTTGTCCTCCGAATACAATGGTCACGGACATGACCGCGGTGACGGTCAACCCGACGATGCGGGTGTCGGCACCGGTCTTGAAGCCCAGCATGGACAGGCTCAATGCGCTGTACCCGGCCGGCGCGCCGGCC